>NZ_JBWKZH010000053.1:0-40716 GCF_059424305.1 Hydrogenophaga sp. GW456-12-10-14-TSB4
AAGTTGAAGGGGCGGGGTAGCGATGTTCATGTAAGAAGCTTATGGCGATGCCCGCGCCATTTGCTTGCAAAATCTACCCTGTATTCGCTTTGATGGAGAATAGTTTTCTACATCCAAGGCGCGTCGAGCAATCATCGCAATATTTTTCCCGGAGGCCGTTGGTAGACTCGTTTGCAGAAAACCCAGCCGCTTCATTTCCCTTCTTTTCCCAGGAGTTTTTCATGAAATCCCGCGCCTTTCTGGTCTCGCTGCTGTCCCTGGCGGCCCTGGCCGGCCTGCCTGCCCAGGCCCAGTCTTCCTTCCCCAACCGCCCCGTCAAGCTGGTGATTCCGTTCCCGCCGGGCGGCTCGACCGACATCATCGGCCGCGCGCTGGCGCAGCAGCTGTCCGACCTGTGGGGCAAGCAGATGGTGGTGGACAACCGCCCGGGCGCGGGCGGCAGCATCGGCGCCGACTTCGTCGCCAAGTCGCCGGCCGACGGTTACACCCTGCTGCTGGGCCACACCGGCACGATGTCGGTGAACCCCTTGCTGTACCCCAAGCTGCCTTACGACCCGGTCAAGAGCTTCGAGCCGATCTCGCTCGTGACGCTGCTGCCGCTGGTGTTCGTGGCCAACGCCTCGATCGAGCCCAAGACGGTCGCCGAGGTGATCAGCTACACCCAGGCCAACCCGGGCAAGCTGAACTACGGCTCGGCCGGCAACGGCAGCGCCAACCATCTCGCGATGGAGTATTTCAAGATGCTGACCAAGACCAACATCGTGCACGTGCCCTACAAGGGCACGGCGCCGGCGGTGACCGACCTGCTGAGCAACCAGGTCTCGCTGGTGATGGTGGGCGCGGCCACGGTGCTGCCGCACATCCAGGCCGGCAAGGTGAAGGTGCTGGCCGTGGCCAGCCCCAAGCGCCTGGAGGTGCTGCCCGATGCACCGACGATGGCCGAAGCGGGCCTGCGCAACTTCGACCCCTCGCCGTGGTTTGGCATCCTCGCGCCGGCCGGCACGCCGCCCGAGCTGGTCGCCAAGATCAACGCCGACATCGTGAAGGTGATGGGCACCGAGCAGAGCCGCAAGGCGCTGGCCTCTGAAGGGGCGGTCATCACGACCAACACGCCGCAGCAGTTCGGCGAGCTGATCAAGGCCGACCTGGTGCGCTGGTCCAAGGTGGTCAAAGACACCGGCATGAAGATCGAATGACGCAGGTCGCCAACCCCGTGAAGGTGCGCGACGCGCGGCGCGCGCGCGTGGAGGCCGCGGTGCAGGGCGGCACGCCCGACCGCGTGCCGGTCAGCGCCTGGGGTCACTTCTATCCGCAGGAGATCTCGGCGCGCTCGCTGGCCGACACCATGGTCGATTTCTTCGAGCGCCACGACTGGGACTACCTCAAGGTGCATGCGCGCGCGAGCTACCACGTGGAAGGCTGGGGCTTCGAGTACGAAGCCTCCACCGACCCGGCGCAGCTGCACACCTGCACCGCGATGCCGATCCGCTCCAGCGCCGACTGGGGCCAGCTGCGGCCGCTGCCGCTGGACACGCCCGCGCTGCACGAGCAGATCGAGGCCATCCGTTACATCCGCGAGCGCGTGGGCCGCACGGTGCCGCTGATCATGACGGTGTTCTCGCCGCTGGACGTGGCCGACAAGCTGGTGGATCGCGACGGCGCGCTGCTGCGCGCGCACATCGAGGAGAACCCGCAGGCCGTGGAAAGCGCCATGGCCGCCATCGGCGACACCTTTGCGCGCTTCGTCGCGCAACTGGTGGGCGAGGGCGTGGACGGCATCTACTTCTCCACCAAATGGGCCAACGACGGGCGCCTCACGGCCGAGCAGTACGCGCGCTTCGTGCGGCCGTTCGACCTGCAGGTGCTCGAAGCCGCCAGGCCGATGTGGTGCAACATGCTGCACCTCTGCGAGGACGCGATCCGCCTGGACGCGATGGCCGACTACCCCGTGCAGGTGTTCCACTGGGACCGCAGCGCGGGGCACAACCCCGGCCTGGCCGCCGGCCATGCCGAGCTGGGCAAGGCCGTGGGCGGCGGCGTGGACGCCAGGACCCTGCGCGCCGGCACGCCGGCCGACGTCACCGCGATGGCGCGCTCGGCCATCGACGAGATGCAGGGCCGTTCCCTGCTGCTCGGGCCGGGCTGTTCGATCCAGGTGGCGACGACCACCGAAGCCAACCTCGACGCGCTGCGCGCAGCCGTCGAAGCCTGAAAGGGAAGGGAAGACATGGTCAATGCGCTGGACAACACCGATCGCGCCATCCTGGAGCTGCTGCAGAAGGATGCCACGCTGTCCGTCAACGAGATCGGTGAACGCGTCAACCTGTCTTCCACCCCGTGCTGGCGCCGCATCCAGCGGCTCGAGCGCGAGGGCTACATCCAGCGCCGCGTGGCGCTGCTCGACCCCGAGAAGCTCAACGTCGGAGTGACCGTGTTCGTGGCCATCAAGACCAACCAGCACAACGACAAGTGGTTCCGCAAGTTCGCGGACGTGGTCTCCACCATTCCCCAGATCGTGGAGTTCTACCGCATGAGCGGCGAGAACGACTACCTGCTGCGCGTGGTGGTGCCGGACATCAAGGCCTACGACGCGGTCTACCAGCGCATGATCCGGGAGATCGAGCTGTCCGACGTGAGCTCGAGCTTCGCGATGGAGCAGATCAAGTACACGACGGCGCTTCCGCTGGACTACGCCTGATCGCGCGAAAGCCCTGGCGGATGCGTTCGACCAGCGCCTGCTCCAGCGCCGAGGCCGGGAAGTTGGGGTTGCGCACCATGTACACCTTGCTCGACGGCGCTTTCTTGACCGGGCGGAAGGCCAGCCGGTCGTGCGGCCAGGCGCGCGCGGTGAGGCTGTCGACCACCGCCACGCCGGCGCCGGCCGCCGCCAGCGCGCAGGCCACCTGGCCGGAGCGCACCTCGATGCGCTGGCGACCCGGCTCCAGTGCGTGCGGGTAGGCCTCGGCCACCATCCGGCCCTGGGGCGTGTCGGGGCTGAAGGCGATCAGTGGTTCCTTCACGATCTCGCGCAGCGAGACCGCGCTGTCCTGCTCGAAGCGGTGGCCCTTCTGGAACACGCAGCTCAGCGACCACGAGCCGATGGCTTCGCTGACCAGGGGCGGGTGGTCGACGGCCAGGCTGCTGAAGCCCACGTCGGCCTCGCCGCTGGCGAGCAGGCGCACCATCTCGCGCACCAGCTGGGACTCCACGTAGAAGCGCGAGTCCGGGCGTTCGGCCGAGAGCGAGGCCACCGCCTCGGGGATGATTTCCAGCAGCAGGCTGGGCGTGGCGAGCACGCGCACCGACAGCCCGCCGCCCGACTTCAGGGCCTGGGCCCGCGCGTCGATGCGCTGCACGCCCCGGTACACCTGCTCCACCTCGGCGTACAGCGCATGGGCCTCGGGCGTGGGCTTGAGCCGGCCCTTGCCGCGCTCGAACAGGCTCACGCCGAGCTGCAGTTCGATGTGGCCGATCATGCGGCTGATACCCGGCTGCGAGACGTGCAGCAGGCGGGCCGCATCGGCGGTCGAACCGGTGAGCATGGTGGCGCGAAACACTTCGATCTGGCGCAGGTTCATGGCTTTCTTTCCGTCGATAACAGCATGTTATTACATGGCATCGAATTGGTATTTGCAGGTTAGGGGTGCCGTTCCTACCATGCCGGCTTTCGATACCGATCCTGGAGACAAGCTCATGACCTCGCCTTCCTCTTCCTCGACCCTCGTGCGCCGCCGCGCGCTGCTCTCCGGCGCCGCCGCGCTGACCTGCGCCGCCGCTGTCTGGCCCGATCGCGTGTTCGCGCAGTCGACCTGGCCCTCGCGCACCGTGCGCATCATCGTGCCCTTCGCCCCCGGTGGCGGTGCCGACAGCTCCGCGCGCGTGCTGGCCGAGCTGTTCGCGACCCAGCTGGGGCAGGGCGTGATCGTCGAGAACAAGCCCGGCGCGGGCAGCGCCGTCGGCGTGAACGCCGCCGCGCAGAGCAAGGACGGCCACACCTTGCTGATGGGCAGCAACAGCATGGTGATCAACCCCTCGCTGATCCCCAACATCGGCTACGACGTGGCGCGCGACTTTGACGCCGTGGGCATGGTCTCGGCGCAGCCGCTGGTGCTGGTGGTGCCGGCCAACTCGCCGCTCAAGAGCTTCGCCGACGTGGTCGCCGAAGCCAAGGCCAAGCCCGGCCAGCTCATGGCCGGCAACAGCGGCAACGGCACGCTGGCGCACCTCGCGTCTGAAATCTTCGCCAGCCAGACCGGCACCACCATCACCCCCGTGCCCTACAAGGGCGAAAGCGCGCTCATGCCCGACCTGATGGGCGGCCTGGTCTCGATGGGCTTCCTGAACCTGCCCAGCGTGATCGCGAACATCCGCGCGGGCCGCCTGCGCGCGCTGGCCGTTTCCTCGCCGAAGGAAGTGCCGGAGCTGCCCGGTGTGCCCACCTTCCGCTCGCTCAACCAGCCCAGCCTGGAAGTGCAGGGCTGGGCCGCGCTGTTCGCGCCCAAGGACTCGATTCCCGCCGACGGCCTGGCCAAGCTGGAGAAGCTGCTGGCCCAGGCGCTGGCCTCGGACGCGGTGAAGAGCCGCTTCGCCACGCTGGCCGTGTCGCCGGTGAGCCAGAGCCGCGCCGAGACCGTGAAGTTCATGAAGGCCGAGACCGAGCGCTACGCCGCCGTGATCAAGGCGCGCGGCATCAAGGCGGAGTGACGCACGTGAGCCATGCCAACGGACGGGCACCGATGACGGTGGATGTGCTGGTGTGCGGCGGCGGTGTCGCCGGCACCATGGCGGCCGTGGCCGCGGCGCGCCAGGGCGCCTCGGTGCTGCTGGTCGAGCGGTATGGCTTCCTGGGCGGCAACGCCACCGGCGGGGCCGTCGCGCAATTCAACAGCTGGCAGACCGAGAACGGCCGCCGGGTGATCGCCGGGCTGGCCGGCGAGGTGGTCGAACGGCTGCGCGCCTACCAGGCGGCCGGCGAGCACGAGGTCTTCGTGATGTCCACCGGCCACCGCATGGACCGCGTGGAGTACGCGCCCGAGGTGCTCAAGCTGGTGCTGGACGACCTCGTGACGGAAGCCGGCGTGCAACCCATGCTGCACGCCCAGGTGTGCGACGTGGTGCGCGAAGGCCAGCGCATCCAGACCGTGCGCCTGCTCACCAAGAGCGGCGTGATCGAGGTGAACCCGCGCGTGGTGATCGACACCTCGGGCGACATCGACGTGCTGCACCGCGCCGGCGCGGACTTCCTGGAGCTGGACGCGGGCGACGCCTTGCAGCCGGCGACCATGATGTTCCGCTTCGGCCCGATCGACTTCGCGCGCTTCGACGCGCTGGCGCCGGCCGAGGTGCAGGCCCTGGCGCGCCAGGGTTACGAGAGCGGCGAGCTGGCGCGCGCCGCGCTGCACTCGTCGCGCGACCCGTATTCCACCGACGGCTGGTTCAACATCAGCCGCCTGGGCATCGACGCCACCGACGCCGGCGCGCTCAGCCGCGCCGAGATCGAAGGCCGCCGCCAGGCCTGGAAAGCCGCGGCCTACCTGCGGCGCGCCGTGCCCGGCTGCGAGGCCGGCCGGCTGCAGGCCTTCGCCACGCAGGTCGGCATCCGCGAGACGCGGCGCATGCGGGGCGACCACGTGCTCACCGCCGAAGAACTGCTGAAGCCCGAGCGCTTCGCCGACGGCATCGCCTGCGGCGCCTACCCGATCGACATCCACCCCGCCGCGGGCGGCGAGCTGATCTATTCGGGCCTGGGCGAAGACCACGCGTACCAGATTCCCTACCGCAGCCTGATCCCGTCGGGCCTGTCGAACGCGCTGGTGGCGGGGCGCGGCATCTCGGCCACGCACGCCGCGCTGGCCGCGATCCGCGTCATGACGATCTCGATGGCGGTCGGCCAGGCCGCCGGCACCGCCGCCGCCATGGCCTGCCGGGCCGAGGGCGCGCCGGATGTGCGCGCCGTGGACGCGGCGGCGCTGCGCGCCAGCCTGGTCGCACAAGGTTCTCTGGTAGGCGACTGAGCGTGGGCATCGATGGACGCACCGAGCTGATCGCCCTCATCGGCCACCCGACCCACACGGTCAAGTCGCCGATGATCTACAACCCGTACTTCGAGTCGGCCGGCATCAATGCCCTGGTGGTGCCCATGGACTGCCGGCCCGAGCACTTCACCGGGCTGATGCACAGCCTGTTCGCGCTGGAGAACACGCGCGGCGCGCTCATCACCATGCCGCACAAGGTCGCCACCCTGGCGCTGCTGGACGAGACCAGCGTGGCCGTGAAGGTGGCCGGTTCCTGCAATGCGGTGAAACGCACCGAAGACGGCCGCCTGGTGGGCGACATGTTCGACGGCGAAGGCTTCGTGCGCGGCGTGCGCCGCAAGGGCTTTCGCCTGGCCGGCGCGAGCGCGCTGGTGGTGGGCAGCGGCGGTGTGGGCTGCGCCATCGCGGCCTCGCTGGCCGGGGCCGGCGTGGCCACGCTGGCGCTGTTCGACGCCAACACCGCTTCGGCCCAGGCCCTGGCCGATCGCCTGCGCCAGCACCACCCGGCGCTGCAGGTGCTTGTGGGCAGCAAGGACCCGCAGGGCTTCGACCTCGTCGTCAACGCCACCCCGCTGGGCATGAACGCGGGCGACCCCCTGCCGCTGGACGTGGACCGCCTCTCGCCCCACACCCTGGTGGGCGAGGTGGTGATGAAGACCGAGATGACGCCCCTGCTGCAGGCCGCGCAGGCCCGGGGCTGCGCGGTCCAGGTCGGCTCCGACATGCTCTTCGAGCAGATCCCCGCCTACCTCGAATTCTTCGGCCTGCCCACGACCACGGCCGAAGCCCTGCGCGCCGGCGCCCGGCTGTCGTACTGACCACCCGTCGCCCGCCGTCACCTGGGCGACGGAGTTAGGGGAATACCCTAATATGTGTACGGTACCTTACATACAACAATAAAGGCATTCCAGGTTTTTTCGGAGACAGCCATGCCTTGCCGCCTTCACGGCCGCACCGTGCCCCCCGCACGGTCGGTGTTTTTTCTGGAGGCGCCATGAGCACGGTGTCGACCCGCAGCGGGCCCGTCGTGCGCGTGCTCGAAGCCTTTCTCGCTTTCTGTCTCATCGCCATGGTCGTCATGGTGTTCGGCAACGTGGTGCTGCGCTACGGCTTCGACTCGGGCATCGTGATGTCGGAAGAGCTGTCCCGCTTCGCCTTCATCTGGCTGGTGTTTGTCGGCGCGGTGGTGGCCATGCACGAAGGCTTGCACCTGGGCGTGGACTCGATGGTCAAGGCCCTGCCGCGCGGCGGCAAGGTCGCCTGCCTGGTGATCAGCGAGCTGCTGATCCTGGGGTGCTGCGCGATGTTCTTCTGGGGCACCTGGCGCCAGCATGAGGTCAACCAGACCACGATCGCGCAGGTCACCGGCATGTCGATGATCTGGGTCTTCGGCATGGGCTACTTCACCAGCCTGGGCATCGGGCTGGTCTCGCTGCACAAGCTCTGGCGCCTGGCCACGGGGCGGCTGCGCGACGACGAGCTGATCACCGTGCACGAGAGCGAAGAAGAAGTGGCCAAGCAGCCGGCCGGGGAGCGCGCATGACCGCCGGCGTCTTTGTCTTCTCCCTGCTCGGCGCCATGGCGCTGGGCATGCCGATCGCGTTCGCGCTGCTGGTCTGCGCGGTGGCGCTGATGATGCTGCAGGGCTCGGTGGACACCACCATCCTGTCGCAGAAGATCATCGAAGGTGCCGACAGCTTCCCGCTGCTGGCCATCCCCTTCTTCATGCTGGCCGGCGAGCTGATGAACGCCGGCGGCATCTCCAAGCGCATCGTCAACTTCGCGCTGGCCTTCGTGGGCCACATCCGGGGCGGCCTGGGCATCGTCGCCATCGTGGCGGCGGTCATCATGGCCGCCATCTCGGGCTCGGCCGCGGCCGACGCCGCCGCGCTGGCCACCATGCTGATCCCGATGATGCGGCAGGCCGGCTACAACATCCCGCGCTCGGCGGGCCTGATCTCGGCCGGCGGCGTCATCGCCCCGGTGCTGCCGCCCTCGATCGGCATGATCATCTTCGGCGTGGTGGCCAACGTGTCCATCGGCAAGCTGTTCATGGCCGCCATCGTGCCGGGCCTGCTGATGGGCGTGTCGCTGCTGGTGGCCTGGATGATCGTGGCGCGCAAGGACCAGGTCGCGGTGCTGCCGCGCATGCCGATGCGCGAGCGCGCCAAGGTGGCGGTGAACAGCACCTGGGCGCTGATCATGCCGGTGGGCATCGTGGGCGGCATGAAGTTCGGTGTGTTCACGCCGACCGAGGCGGCCGTGGTCGCGGCGGTCTACGCCTTCGTGGTCGGCATGTTCGTCTACCGCGAACTCAAGTGGAACGCGATCTACCCGCTGATCGTCAGCGCGGCCAAGACCACGGCGGTCGTGGTGTTCCTGATCGCCTGCGCGCTGGTCTCGGGCTGGCTGATCACGGCGTCGGACATCCCGCAACAGGTCAGCGAGCTGCTGCAGCCCTTCGTGGACAGCCCGATCCTGCTGATGGCCATCATGATGCTGCTGGTCGTGATCGTGGGCACCGCGCTGGACTTCGCGCCCACGCTGCTGATCCTCACGCCGGTGCTCATGCCGCTGGTGCGCGAGGCCGGCATCGACCCGGTGTACTTCGGCGTGCTGTTCATCATGAACAACGCCATCGGCCTGATTACCCCCCCGGTGGGCATTGTGCTCAACGTGGTCTGCGGCACCGCCAAGCTGAGCATGAGCGAGCTCATGAAAGGGATCATGCCCTTCCTGCTGGCCGAGATCGCCGTGCTGTTCCTGCTCGTGCTGTTCCCCTCCATCGTGCTGGTGCCGCTGCGCTGGCTGACGGGCTGATCGCCTGTCCATTCCCCTTTCTGCCTTCATTCCAACCAGGAGACCTTCCCATGATGTTCCGCCTTGCCGCCCTCGCCATCGCCGCCGCTGCGGTCACCGTCCCCGCGCACGCCCAGTTCGAGGCGCGCTCGCTGCGCGTGTCCTCCGGCGTGGCCAAGGGCCACCCCATCAGCTTCGGCATCACCAAGATGACGCAGTGCGCGGCCGACAAGTCCGGCGGCAAGCTCAAGCTGGTCACCTACTACGACGGCGCGCTGGGCAACGACACCACCGCGTCGCAGCAGGTGCGCACCGGTTCGCTGGACATGGTGCTGACCTCCACCGCACCCCTGGTCGGCGCGATCCCGCAGCTCGCGGTGTTCGATCTGCCGTTCCTGTTCTCCAACGAGCGCGAAGCCGACCAGCTGCTCGACGGCCCGGTGGGCAAGTCCTTCGCGCCCAAGTACGAGGCCGCCGGCCTGGTGAACCTGGCCTATTGGGAAAACGGCTTCCGCAACGTGACCAACTCCAAGCGCGCGGTGGGCAAGTGGGAAGACCTGCAGGGCGTGAAGATGCGCGTGATGCAGAACAAGGTGTTCCTCGACACCTTCAGCGCGCTGGGCAGCAACCCCACGCCGCTGGCCTTCTCCGAGGTCTATTCGGCCCTGGAAACCCGCACCGTGGACGGCCAGGAAAACCCGATCGCGCTGATCGAGAACATGAAGTTCTACGAAGTGCAGAAATACCTCTCGCTCACGCGCCACGCCTACAGCCCGCTGGCCGTGCTGATCTCCAAGAAGAAGTACGACACCCTCTCGCCGCAGGAACAGGCCGTGATGCAGGAATGCGCCGTGACCGGCCAGGAAGAGTCGCGCCGCGTGGGCCGCGCGGCGGACGCCGATGTCATCGCCAAGCTCAAGAAGAACGGCATGCAGGTCAACGAGGTCTCGCCCGCCGAGCTGCAGCGCATGCGCGACAAGGTCAAGGACGTGTACGCCTCGCAGGCCAAGGTGGTCGGTGAAGACGTGATGACCGCTGTGAACGCCGAACTGCAACGCATCCGCGCCGCCAAGTGAACGTGAGCACCGCCAACGCCATCGCGACCCAGCCGCCGGCCGGCCTGGTCGTGGCCATCACCGGCGCGGCCCAGGGCATCGGCCTGGGCCTGGCGCGGCATTTTGCGCAGTCCGGCGCGCGCGTGCTGCTGTCGGACCTGAACGCCGAGGCCTGCACCGCCGCGCGCGATGCGCTGCGCGCCGAAGGCCACGAGGTCGAAGCCGCCGCCGCCGACGTGACCGATGCCGCCGCCTGCGAGCGCATGGTGGACGCTGCCGTGCGCGCCTTCGGCCGCCTCGACGTGATGGTGTGCAACGCCGGCGTCGCGCAGGTCAAGCCCTTCATGGAGCTGCAGGCCGCCGACTGGGACCTGCACATGGCGGTCAACGTCAAGGGCACTTTCCTCAGCCTGCAGGCCGCCGCGCGCTGCATGAAGGCGCAGGAGCCGCTGGCCCCGGGCCGCCCGCGCGGCAAGATCATCACCATGGCCTCGATCGCCGCGCGCTACGGCGCGGGCGTGATGGCGCCGTACCAGGGCCCCTACCGCGCGAGCAAGGCCGCCGTGGTCAGCCTCACGCAGACGGCGGCCTACACGCTCTCGCCCGACATCACGGTCAACGCGCTGTGCCCCGGCATCGTGGCCACCGACATGTGGACCCGCATGGACCGCGACCTGGCGCAGCTCAACAACGGCCGCGAGGGCGACGTGTTCGCCAGCCGCGTGGCCAACGTGCCGATGGGCCGCGCCCAGACCCCGCAGGACGTGGCGGGCCTGGCGCTGTTCCTCGCATCGCCGGCATCGGACTACATGACAGGCCAGTCGATCAACATCGACGGCGGTCTGGTGCTCAGTTAAGGTTCGGGCACTTTGCAACACGAGGAACCCGCATGACCCGCAAATTCGACTTCGAGATGCCCAAGTCCCTGACGGAGATCGTCGCCAGCCGCCTGCGGCAGGCGATCGTCGACGGCGAGTTCGCGCTGGGCGAGATGATCTCGGAGGACACGCTGGCCGCGCTGTTCGGCGTCAGCCGCACGCCGGTGCGCGACGCGCTCACGCTGCTGCAGAACACGGGCCTGGTCGAGATCCGGCCCAAGCGCGGCAGCTTCGTGTTCCAGCCCACCGAGGCCGACATGCGCGCCATCTGCGACTTCCGCGTGATGCTCGAAGTGCAGGCCGCGCGCTGCGCCCACCGGCACGACCGTGCTGGCGTGGTCGCCGCCCTGCAAGCCGGCATCGACGAGATGCAGGCCGCCATCGCCGCCGACGACGACGTGCGCTACGGCCATGCCGACTCGGCCTTCCACCTCACGCTGTTCCTGCACTCGGGCAACTCCTACCTGCACGACGCCTACGACCTGGTCGCGGGCAAGATCGCCGCGCTGCGCACCGCGATGTCGCGCCAGTTCGCCGACGCGCGCGAGGTTTCGCTGGCCGAGCACCGAGCCGTGGTGGCCTTCGTGGACCAGGGCGACTTCGCCGGGCTGGAAGACCTGCTGCGCGTGCACATCGACCGCACCGTGGACGCCTACCGCCTCGCGCTCGACAGCGGCCGCATCGCGCCCGCCACTTCATCCCGGGTGCAACGCATCCATCCCACCGCTTCCACATGACCTCTGCTTCCCAATTGCGCCGCCTGCTGCAAACCGGCGAGATCGTCATGGCGCCCGGCGCGCCCGATGCCATCACCGCCCGCCTGGTGCAGAAGGCCGGTTTCCCGGCCGTCTACATGACCGGCTTCGGTGCCACCGCCAGCCGGCTGGGCACGCCCGACATCGGCCTGCTGAGCCAGACGGAGATGACCGGCCATGCGCGCGACATGGTGCGCGCCGTGGACATCCCGGTGATCGCCGACGCCGACACCGGCTACGGCGGCCCGTCCAACATCCACCGCACGGTGCGCGAGTACCTGCAGGCCGGCGTCGCCGCGATCCACCTGGAAGACCAGGTGGCGCCCAAGCGCTGCGGCCAGATGGCCGGCATCCGCCTGATGGACGCCGGGGAAAACGTGCGCCGTCTGTGTTGCGCGGTCGAGTCGCGCGGCGACGGTGACCTGCTCATCATCGGCCGCACCGACGCCTTGCCCGCCGCCGGCATCGACGAGGCCGTGCGCCGCGCCAAGCTGTACCAGGCGGCCGGCGTGGACCTGGTGTTCGTCGACGGCATCAAGACCGTGGCCGAGGTGGAGGCCGTGGCGCGCGCCGTGGAAGGCCCCAAGGTGGTCTCGCTGGTGGACGGCACGCCCGCCGCCGCGCTGACGGCCGCGCAACTGCAGTCCATGGGTTTTGCCGTCGTGTTCTACGCGGTCACCGCGCTGTTCACCGCTGTGCGCGCCGTCTCCGGTGCGCTGGCCGAGTTGAAGCGCGCCGGCACGCCCCTGGGCGCGGCCGGCGGCATGGTGAGCTATGCCGAATTCACCGAACTGGTCGACCTGGACTTCCACAAGGGCCTGGACGACCGCTTCGGCGCATGAAGATGCAACCCCCAGTCTGCGCGCTGCGCGCTCCGCCAACCCCCTTCTGCTTCGCGAAGGGGGCGCACCCAGCGGCCGGGCAAAGCCCGTTCCGCGGGTGCCCTGGTATGGCCTGCTCCGCGGCCTTCTGACCGACAACCTTTTCATTTCATCGATTGCTGCCCATGTCCACGCTTGCCGTCTCCCATCCCGCCCTGCAGGAACTGCTCGACCAACTCGGCCCCGTCGCCGTGCTGGTGGGCGATGCCGTGCCGGTGCGCAACCACAACGACTACAGCGGCCTGCCGCCCACCACGCCGCTGGCGGTGGTGCGCCCGGCCGACACGGCCGGTGTGGCCACGGCGCTGCGCATCTGCCACGCGCACGGCATCGGCGTGGTGCCGCAAGGCGGGCTGACCGGCCTGTGCGGTGGCGCCCGCGCCGGTGAGAACGAGATCGCGCTCTCGCTGGAGCGCCTGGTCGGCATCGAGGAAATCGACACCGCCGCCGCCACCATGACCGTGGCCGCCGGCACGCCGCTGGAGACGGTGCAGCAGGCCGCGCTGGCCGCCGGCTTCTTCTGCCCGCTGGACCTGGGCGCGCGCGGCTCGTGCGCCATTGGCGGCAACCTGTCCACCAACGCCGGGGGCAACCGCGTCATCCGCTACGGCATGGCGCGCGAGATGGTGCTGGGCGTGGAGGCCGTGCTGGCCGACGGCACGGTGGTCAACAGCCTGAACAAGATGATCAAGAACAACGCGGGCTTCGATCTGAAACACCTGTTCATCGGCAGCGAAGGCACGCTGGGCGTGATCACCCGCATCGTGCTGCGCCTGTTCCCCAAGGCCGGTTCCTCGGTGGTCGCCATGTGCGCCTGCGAGGACTACGCCGCCGTGCTGCGCCTGCTGGGCGCGGCGCGCTCGGGCCTGGGCCCGCTGCTCTCCGCCTTCGAGGTGATGTGGCCCGACTACTGGGACCGCGCCGTGGGCGAGCTGCGCGCGCGCAACCCGTTCGCCGGCGACGACACGCGCTACGGCGCCTACGTGCTGATCGAGGCGCTGGGCACCGACCCGGCGACCGACCTGCCGCGCTTCGAGTCCTGGATGGAAGGCCTGCTGGAAGAGGGCGTGGTGCCCAACGCCGTGGTGGCGAAGTCGCTGGCCGAGGAGCAGGCGCTGTGGGGCGTGCGCGATGCCTGCGGCGAACTGCACCAGACCTGGCCCGGCCACCTGGCCTTCGACATCGGCCTGCCGCAGACCGCCATGGACGACTACGCGCGCGCCTGCAAGGCCGAGCTGGCCGTGAAGGTGCCGGGGCTGGAGAGCGTGTTCTACGGCCACATCGGTGACGGCAACGTGCACATCGTGGCCTACCGGGCCGGTGACAAGGTGCAGCCCAAGGACGAGGTGGAAGAGGTGGTCTACAGCCTGGTGCAGCAGTACGGCGGCACGGTGTCGGCCGAGCACGGCATCGGCACCATCAAGCGCCGCTGGCTGGGCCACGCGCGTTCGCCCGAGCAGGTGGCGCTGATGCGCACGCTCAAGAACGCGATGGACCCCAAGGGCATCCTGAACCCCGGAAAAGTGCTGTGAAGACCCTGGCCGGCCGCGTGGCCGTGGTCACCGGCGCGGGGCGCGGCATCGGCCGCGCGATCGCGCAAGACCTGGCCGCGCGCGGTGCCGACGTGGCGCTGTTCGACCTGCAGTCGCCCGACGACACCGCCGCCGAGATCGCGGCCGCGCACGGCGTGCGCGCGCTGCCGGTGGCGGCCGATGTGAGCGACGAAGCCGCCGTGCAGGCTGGCTGCGCGCGCGTGGCGGCCGAGCTCGGCCCCATCGGCGTGCTGGTGAACAACGCCGGCATCATGCAGCGCGAATCCGCCGACCACCACACCCTGCCAGCGAGCGATCTGCAGCGCATGCTGGCCGTGCACGTGGGTGGCGCCGCCGCCCTGTGCGCCGCCGTGCTGCCCGGCATGCGCGCGCAGCGCTTCGGCCGCATCGTCAACCTGTCTTCGGTGATCGGCCTGGTCGGCCTGCAGCGGCGCACCGCCTATTCCACGGCCAAGGCCGCTATCGCCGGTCTCACGCGCGGCTTGGCGCTGGAGAACGGCCGGCACGGCGTGACCGTCAACGCGGTCGCGCCCGGCTACGTGCTGACCGAGGTGCTGCGCGAGAAGATGCGCCTGGGCACGCTGGACTACGCGCTGTTTGCCGAGCGATCGGCCGTCGGCCGCTGGGCCACGCCGGAAGAGATCGCGCGCGTGATCGGCTTCCTGGCCGAGCCGGCCTCGGGCTTCATCACCGCCGCCGTGTGGGCGGTGGACGGCGGTTATGCCGCCAACGGCAACCCCGGCGAGGCGCTGGGCCCGCTGCAGGCCATGGAGGCCTGAGCTTCGCTTCAGGTGCGGGCGGCGTGCTGGTAGCCGGTGCGCAGCAGCGGCGTGAGGGCGCCGAAGCGCGGCCACTCCAGCAGCACGCCCTGGGCTTGCAGCAGCCGCTGGAAGTCCTGCAGCAGCGCCGGTTGGGCACGCACCGCGCGCGGCGGCTCGGCCCGTTGCAAGGCGAAGGCGGCGAGCGAGCCGGCGGCTTCGCCGATGCTCCATTCGGTGGCGTGCTCGCGGTAGGCACCGTTGGTGACGCGCGTGGTACCGAGGTTCTTGCAGGCCGGCAGCAGGTTCTCCACCCGCTGCGGCAGCAGGGCGCCCAGCGGGATCTGGAACGGGTACGAGTCGATGTCCACCGTGTTGCGCCCGCGCGTGCTGGGGTGCAGGTCGATGCGGTAGGCGCCGATGCCCACGCTGTCGAAGAAGCGCTCCGCGCCATCTTGCCCAGGCCGCGCGGCCACGCCGATGTGCTGCTCCCGCACCGTGAACTCGGCCTGGATGCGCCGGCCTTCGCGCCAGTAGACCTGCTGGGCCAGGCCGTCCTCGGTGCCCAGCACGTCGCCGCGCAGGCGCAGGCCCGGGTAACCCACGCCGCCGTCGTGGCGCGGGGCCTCGGTCTGCATCCAGTAGAAGAAGCCCAGGCTGAAGAGCTTGGCCTGTTGCAGCGCGTGCCGTTCCTCGGCTTCGGACACACCGATCAGCGGCTTTTCCCAGTAGTCCATCTGCGGCCAGTTGGCCAGCGTGATGTCGCTTTCGTAGGCGCCGGGCTGGAAGTGGCCGCGCCAGGCGATGCGGCGCGCGTGCCAGAGGTCGTACACGCCGGGCGCGTCGGTGTCGCCCGCGAACAGGGCGCGGGTGCGCGGCTGGTGGGTGACGAAGTCCGACAGTGTCCAGCTGTACTGGGCGTTGGGCCAGCAGTCGAGCTGCAGGTTGCGAAAGCGGTCGTAGCCCTCGGGCTTGTCGATCACATGGTGCTCGCCCGGGCGGTGCTCCATGGCGAAGCACCAGGTCACGGCCTGCTGGTCCATCGGGTCGGCCTGCGCCAGGGCGTGCGGCTCCTGCGTGACCGACTGCGCCTCGGCGCCCAGCACGTGTTCCACGCCGGCTTGCTGCAGCAGTTCGCCGGTTTCGGTGGCGTCGATGAACAGCGGCGCCTGCAGCACGCCCTCATGGCCGGTGGCGAGATCGCGCAGTTCCAGCGCCGTCAGCCGGTCGCCCTGGCTGTGCGCGCGTTGCACGCGGTGCCGGCGCAGCACGCGCAGCTGGCCGTCGTGCTCCCACGGCGCGAGCAGTTCGTCGATCACCTTCGCGGCCACCCAGGGCTCGTGGCACAGGGTGCTCACGTTGCCCTGGCCGGGGTTGAGGCAGAGCGCGCGCCGCGCCTCGGGGGTCAGCGGCAGGTGCAGGCGGTAGTGCTCGCGGATGGCGCGGCGCAGCTGCGCGTAGCTCTGCGAGGCCTGCAGCGATTCGATCCAGGGGTACTCGTCGGGCGGCACGGCCTGCGCCGTGAGCTGCCCGCCGAGCCACTGCAGCGCCTCCACCAGCACCACGCGCCGGCCCAGCCGCAGCGCGGCCAGTGCCGCCGACACCCCACCCAGACCGCCGCCGACGATGGCGACCTCCGTGCTCCAACCGCTTGCCGCCACCGCCATGCTCATTCCACCTTGATGCCCATGCGGCGGATGGCTTCGCCGTAGCGCTGCGTGTCCGATGCGATCAGTTTCTGGAACTCGGCCGGCGTGCCGCCGCCCGATTCGAGGCCCAGGCCGCTCAGGCGCTCGCGCAGCTCGGGCTGTTGCAACGCGGCGTTGAGTTCTCGGTTCAGGCGCTCGACCACGGCGGCGGGCGTGCCGGCGGGCGCCAGCACGCCGAACCAGCCGACCACCTCGAAGTCGCGGATGCCTTGTTCGATCACGGTGGGCACATCGGGCAGCGCGGCGCTGCGGGTGCGGGTGGTCACGGCCAGCGCGCGCAGCTTGCCCGACTGGATGTGGGGCAGGGCGCTGGACGGAATCTCGAAGCCCACCTGCACCTCGCCCGAGAGCAGCGCGGTGAGCGCCGGGCCGGAGCCGCGGTAGGGCACCTGGACCATGTCGGTGCCGGTGTCCTTCTTGAGGAACTCGGCCGCCAGCGCGGTGGTGGTCGCGCCGCCGCCGCCGGCCGCGTAGTTCAGCGTACCGGGCGCCTTGCGCGCGGCGTCGAGCAGCTCGTTGAGCGACTTCCAGGGCTGGGCGGCCGGGGCCACCACCACCACGGGCGTGGCCGCGAGCTTGATCACCGGGGTGAACGCCTTGATCGGGTCGTAACGCAGCGTGGGGTAGAGCGCGCCGCTGCCCGCGTGGCCGCTGGTCACCAGCAGCAGGGTGTGGCCGTCGGGCGTGGCCGAGGCCACGGCGGCGGCGATGGTGCCGCCCGCGCCGGGCTTGTTGTCCACCACCACGGGTTGGCCGAGCACGCCGGTGAGCTTTTGCGAGATGGCGCGCGCCAGGATGTCGGCCGAGCCGCCGGCGGCGAAGCCCACGGTCAGGGTGACGGGCTTGGTGGGCCAGGACTGGGCCTGGGCCAGCAGGGCGGTCGAAGAGAGTGTGGCGGTGAGGGCGGCGGCGAGCGCGGTGCGCGCCAGGGCGCGCCGGTGAAGCTTGAACATGTCTTGTCTCCTGAATGAATCCCGGTGTTCGGGCCGGGTAGGGGGATGCTAGGAGGCCGGGTCCATACGATCCAATACTTTTGCGCGAGTTCTGAATAACACCGGGTTATGCGTGAGCGACAATGCGGCCCATGAACCTGCGTCAGATCGAGGTGTTTCGCGCCGTCATGACCACCGGCTCCACCACCGAGGCCGCGCGGCTGCTGCACGTGTCGCAGCCGGGCATCAGCCGCCTGGTGCGCCACCTGGAGCTGCAGCTGGGCGTGGCCCTGTTCGAGCGCCGCAGCGGCCGGCTGGTGCCCACCGCCGAGGCGCGCGAGCTGCAGGAGGAAATCGAGAAGGTCTACCGGGGTGTGCAGCACGTGCGAGACGTGGCGGCCCACCTGCGCTTCGGCACCCGCACCACGCTGCGCGTGCTCTCCAGCGCCAACACCGCACTGCAGCTGGTGCCGCGCGGCATCGCCGCGCTGGTCGACCAGTTCAGCACCGCGCGCGTGCTGTTCGAGTCGCTGCCCACGCGCGAGATCGTCAAGCTGCTGGTGACGGAAGAAGCCGACGTGGCGATCTCCAGCGCGCCGCTGGACCACCCGGCGCTGGACATCGAGGAGATCGGTCGCTGGGAACTGCTCTGCGCCTTGCCCGCTGGCCATGCGCTGCTGAAGAAGGCCAGACCGTCGCTGGCCGAGGTGCTGGCCGGCCGCCTCGTGGTCTACAGCCCGGAGGCGCCGCAAAGCGCGGTGATCGACCACTGGATCGAGTCGCATGGTGTGGCGCGCAACGTGGCGGCCGAAGTGCGCTCGGGCCTGGCCGCCTGCTCGGTGGCCGCCACCGGCGCGGCGGTGGCCTTCGTGGACGACCTCTCGGCCCGCGCCCACCGGCCCGAAGGCCTGGTGTTCACCGCCTTGCCGGGTTCCCCCACGTTCCCCATCTTCGCGGTGCGCAACCGGCACCGCCCGCTCTCGCGCCTGGGCACCGCGTTCCTGCAGATCGCGCGCGAGCAGCTGGAGGCTCTGCGCGCGGCACCCCTGCCGCAGCACAAGGCCGCGCTGCGCTGAGGCTCAGGCCGCCGCGATCGGCAGGCCCACGAGCCTTTCGAGTTCGGCGTGTTCCAGGCCCTCGACCTTGTCGATGAGCTTCAGGCCCTGCGGCGTGCAGGCCAGCGTGGCCAGGTCGCTGTAGATGCGCTTGACGCAGCCGATGCCCGTGAGCGGGTAGCTGCACTGGGCCACCACCTTGCTCGCGCCCTGCTTGGTGAGCAGGTCCATCATCACCCAGGTCTGCTTGGCGCCGATGGCCAGGTCCATCGCACCGCCCACGGCGGGAATGGAGCCCGCTTCGCCGGTGCTCCAGTTGGCCAGGTCGCCGGTGGCCGAGACCTGGAAGGCGCCGAGCACGCAGATGTCCAGGTGGCCGCCGCGCATCATCGCGAAGCTGTCGGCGTGGTGGAAGTACACGCCGCCGGGCAGCAGCGTCACCGGCTGCTTGCCGGCGTTGATCAGGTCGTAGTCTTCCTCGCCGGCGGCGGGTGCCGGGCCCATGCCCAGGATGCCGTTCTCGCTGTGCAGCACCACCTCGATGCCCGGAGGCAGGTGGTTGGCCACCAGCGTGGGCTGGCCGATGCCGAGGTTGACGTAGGCGCCGTCGTGGATGTCCTGCGCCACGCGGCGCGCGAGTTCGTCCTTGGTTCTTCGGGTATAGCTCATGCCGCTTCCTTGAAACCGCCGGCCTGCGTGGCCACGCGGGGGATCTGCACGATGGTGCTGACGTGGATGCCGGGTGTCACGACGGCCTCGGGGTCGAAGCTGCCGAGCTCGGCGATCTCGTAGACGCTGGCGATGGTGCGCCTGGCGGCGGTGGCCATCACCGGGCCGAAGTTGCGCGCGGCCTTGCGGTAGGTGAGGTTGCCCCAGCGGTCGCCGCGCTCGGCCTTGATGAGCGCCACGTCGCCGAAGATCGGGTACTCCAGCACATAGGCCTTGCCGTCGATCACGCGCGTTTCCTTGGGCGAGCCGTCGGCGTTCTTCGCGAGTTCGGTGCCGAAGCCGGTGGGCGTGAAGAAGGCGCCGATGCCGGCGCCGGCGGCGCGCAGGCGCTCGGCCAGGTTGCCTTGCGGCACCAGCTCGAGTTCGAGCTGGCCGCTGCGGTAGAGGGCGTCGAACACGTGGCTGTCGGCCTGGCGCGGGAAGCTGCAGATGACCTTGCGCACGCGCCCGGTCTTGAGCAGCGCGGCCAGGCCGGTGTCGCCGTTGCCGGCATTGTTGTTGACCACGGTGAGCTCGCGCGCGCCCTGGTCGATCAGGCCGTCGATGAGTTCACCGGGAATGCCGGCGGTGCCGAAACCGCCGATGAGCACGGTGGCGCCATCTGCGATGCCGGTGAGCGCCTCGGCAACCGAAGCGGCAATCTTGTTGATCACGGAATTTCTCCTTCAAGGCAAGGGGCCCGCGCATTGTGTCAGCGAAAACGCCGCCATTTCGCGCCCACATTTCCCTGTGCGGAAAACTGATTTTCAGGGGCTCCGGGCGGTGCCGGGACGGGGATACGCTGCGATCATCGCGGGGAACGACGCATTCAGAAAGGGACAAAAAGGCATGAAATCATTCATCTACCAGAACCTCCCGTCGCGCGTGGTCTTCGGTGCCGGCTCGCTGGCGCAGCTGCCGCGCGAGATGGACGCGCTGGGCGCGGCGCGCGCGCTGGTGCTCAGCACCCCCGAGCAGCGCGCCTCGGCCGAACACGTGGCCGATCTGCTGGGTGCGCGCGCCGCCGGCATCTTCGACCGCGCGGTGATGCACGTGCCGATCGAGACCGCGCGCGAAGCCCGCGAAGTCGCGCGCCAGCTCGGTGCCGACTGCGCCGTGGCCATCGGTGGTGGCTCCACCACCGGCCTGGGCAAGGCCATCGCGCTCGACTCGGGCCTGCCCATCGTCGCCATTCCCACCACCTACGCGGGCTCGGAGATGACGCCCATCTACGGCATCACCGAAGCGGGCCTGAAGAAAACCGGCCGGGACCCGCGCGTGCTGCCCCGCACCGTGATCTACGACCCCGAGCTGTCCCTGGGCCTGCCCGTGGGCATGAGCGTGACCAGCGGCATCAACGCCATCGCGCACGCGGCCGAGGGCCTGTACGCGACGGACACCAACCCCATCATCGACCTCATGGCCGAAGAGGGCATCGCCGCGCTGGGCCGCGCGCTGCCGCGCATCCACGCGCAGCCGACGGACGCCGAGGCGCGGTCCGACGCCTTGTACGGCGCCTGGCTCTGCGGCACCGTGCTCGGTACGGTGGGCATGGCGCTGCACCACAAGCTGTGCCACACCCTGGGCGGCAGCTTCAACCTGCCGCACGCCGAGACCCACACCATCGTACTGCCGCACGCGCTGGCCTACAACGCCGCGGCGGCCCCGCAGGCCATGGAACGCATCTGCCGCGCCCTGGGCGGCGCGAGCGCGGCGCAAGCCGTGTACGAACTCGCCAAGGCCAACGGTGCGCCGGTGGCGCTGAAGGACATCGGCATGAAGGCCGGGGACCTGGACAAGGCCTGCGAGATCGCGATGAGCAACCAGTACCCGAACCCCAGGCCGCTGGAGGCGGGGGCGATCCGGCGCTTGCTGCAGGCGGCGTTCGAGGGTGTTCGGCCTTCCTGAGGCTAGCGCTGGCCCTGCGTCAGCAAATCCACATACGCCCCACCCACCAACTGCGACGGCGCCACGCCCAGTTCCTTCATCAGCCGGTGCGCCTCCTGCACACCCGCTTCCAGCGGTTCACCGTCTTCCAGCACCACCTCCAGTTCAAGGAAGTCGCCCAGGCCCTGCACGTGGTCGAGGTGGACCCGGGTGCGGCCCACCAGGTACAGCGTGCGGTCCTTGATGACGCGGCCGATCTCGCCGTGCGCCAGCGTCAGGGCCTCGCGCAGTGTGGCCGGGCTGGCGGTGGGGGAGCGCACGTAGAACGATTCCTTGGGGCCTTGCCGGTCGGTGCGGCGGTAGAAGATCAGCTCGCCTTCCAGCTCGGAGAACACGCGCAGCTTGAGGCGGCCGTGGTCGCAGCGGAAGAAGGTGTCGTCCTGCGCGATGGCGATCGGGCCGTGGTCCGCCAGGGCGGCGGCCTTGGCGGCGACGGCGCCGAAGTTGTCCAGGCGGGCTTTGATCTCGACGTTTCTCGGCATGGTCTTGGGCGATGGTGCGGTGGTCAGGCGGCGGCCTGGGTGGGTGTGAGCATCTTGCGCATCAATGCGTTCGGGATGATGACACCCGCGCGCACGGGAAAGCGCTGTTCCACGATCTCGAACCCGAAGCGGGCGAAGAAGGGCTGCGCGGTCTTGCTCACGTCCGCCGTGAGTTCGGCGATGCCCTGGCGGGCCGCCTCTTCGTGAATCCGCTCCATGAGCAGGCGACCCACACCCTGGCGCGGGAAGTCGGCGGACACGAAAAAGTGGTCGATGTAGCCACTGGGCTGCAGGTCCGCATAGCCGGCGATCGCGCCGTCGGCCTCGGCCACGAAGGGCCGAAGGTGGCGCATCTTGATGGCCCACGGCCCGGGATCCTGCCGGGCCGGTGCCCAGGCCTGGATCTGCTCGGGCGTGTAGTCGCGCGAAGCCACGCGGTGGATGGCCTCGCGGTGCACGCGGTAGAGCGCGGGTTCGTCGCCGGGTTGGAAAGGTCGGATGCGCATGTGGGACGGTCAGTACACCGGGAACCGGCCGGTCCATTTGCGGTCGTAGTCCATCTTCTCGAAGTGCTCGGCCATGAAGTCGATGAAGGTGCGCACCTTGGCGCTGAGGTGCTTGCGGCTGGGGTAGGCGAGGTTGACGGTCAGGCGGGGCAGGTCCCAGTCGTCGAGCATGGGCACCAGGCGACCGGCCACGATGTCGTCGTAGACGATGTAGCTGGGCTGGATCAGGATGCCCATGCCGTCGAGCGCGGCGGCGCGCAGGATCTGGCCGTCGTTGCTCTCCAGCAGGCCCTTGACGTGGATGGTCTGCTGCTCGTCGCCGCGTGTGAAGCGCAGCTCGTCGGGGCGGTTGGCGTGCGTGTAGATCAGCAGCTTGTGCCGGTGCAGGTCGTCGATCTCGCGCGGCACGCCATGGCGCGACAGGTAGGCCGGCGCGGCCACCAGGATGCGCCGCGTGCCCGCGAGCCGGCGGATGGTGATGTTGGAGTCGGGCTCGACCTCGCGGTTGCGGATCGCCACGTCGATGTTGTTGTCGATGATGTCCAGGTAGCGGTTGGCCGCTTCCACATGCACCGTCACGTTGGGGTAGCGATCGGTGTACGCGCGCAGCAGCGGCGCGATGTGGTGCATGGAGAACGAGAGCGAGGCGGTGACGCGCAGCACGCCGGTGGGGTCGAGCGCGGCGGCGTTCACCGTGGACTCGGCGTCGCGCAGGTCGGCCAGGATGGCGCGCGAGCGCTGGAAGAACTCCTGGCCTGTCTCGGTGAGGTACAGGCGGCGCGTGTTGCGCTCCACCAGGCGCACGCCCAGCCGCGTCTCCAGCGCGGCCAGGTGGCGGCTCGCGCTGGCGTTGGACAAATTGAGCAGCTCGGCCGCGCGGCTCAGGCTGCCCGTCTCGGCCACCTGCACGAACAGTTCGATCTCGGTCCAGCGGTCCATGGTCTCCTCTTTGTTGCGCCTGACGGAAAAGTCATTTTTGTCCCCGGTCTTTTCCAGGGTCTCCCAACGCCGTACATTGTGCCGGCACTCCCGGAGACCCCGATTGAGAAACCTCGACCAATACAACATCACCCAGGCGGTGCTCGCGCGCCTGGCGAACACGCCCGACCCCCGCCTGAAGCAGATCATGACCAGCCTGGTGCAGCACCTGCACGCCTTCGCGCGGGAGGTGAATCTGACCGAGGCCGAGTGGAAGGCCGGCATCGACTTCCTCACCGCCACCGGCCACATGTGCGACGCGCAACGGCAGGAATTCATCCTGCTGTCGGACGTGTTGGGCCTGTCCATGCTGACCGTGGCGCAGAACAACGACAAGCCCCAGGGCTGCACCGAGGCCACGGTGTTCGGCCCCTTCCACGTGGAAGGGGCGCCGCACTATGAGCACGGTGCGGACGTGGCCAACGGCGCGGCGGGCACGCCTTGCGAAGTGCGCGGCAGCGTGCGCGGCCTCAACGGCGAGCCGGTGGCCGGCGCGCTGATCGACGTGTGGCAGGCTGATGCCGAGGGCCTGTACGACGTGCAGCGCCAGGACCTGACCGGCGCCCAGGGCCGCGGTGTGCTGCACAGCGGGCCCGATGGAAAGTTCCACTTCCAGAGCGTGGTGGCCGAGCCGTACCCGATCCCCGACGACGGCCCTGTGGGCGACCTGCTGCGCGCCACCGCCCGCCACCCCTGGCGCCCCGCGCACCTGCATTTCATGATCCAGGCGCCCGGCTACGAAACCCTGGTGACGCACGTGTTCCGCGACGGCGACCCGTACCTCGACTCCGACGCCGTGTTCGGTGTTCGCCAGTCGCTGGTGACGGACTGGTTGCAACAGCCTGACGGCTCCTACACGCTGGACTTCGACTTCGTGCTCAACCGCGCCAAAGCCGCCGCATGATCAAGCACATCGTCATGTGGAACGTGCACGGCGAAACCGCCGAGGCCAAGGCGCACAACGCGCAGCGGCTCAAGCGCGCGTTCGAGGGCCTGCGAGAGCAGATCCCCGGCCTGCTGCGGCTGGAGATCGGCCTGGACGAAAGCGGCGTGGACTACGCCTGCGACGCCGTGCTCTATACCGAGTTCGAGTCGCGCCAGGCGCTGCAGGACTACGCCCACCACCCAGCGCACACCCGCGTGCGCCAGGAACTGGAGGGCGTGCGCACCGCGCGCCACCAGGTCGATTTTGAATTCACCGATTGATTGCAACCACCCGAGGAGACCAGAGAAATGATCGAACAACAACTGAAAGACGAACTGCAGATACGGCAGATGGTGGAGCGCTGGGCCGTGTGGCGTGACGCCGGCGACTGGGCGCGCTTCGCCACCGTGTGGCACCCGCAGGGCGTGATGATGGCCACCTGGTTCCAGGGCCCGTTTGCGGAGTTCATCCGCGTCACGCAGGAAGGCTGGGCCAAGGGCGTGAGCATCCTGCACTTCCTGGGCGGCTCGGCGATCGAGGTGGCGGGTGACCGCGCCATCGCGCAGACCAAGATGACCATCTCGCAGCGCGGCATGGTCGACGGCGCCAACGGCCCCGTGATGTGCGACGTGGTCTGCACCGGCCGCTTCTACGACTTCGTGGTGCGCGAGAAGGGCGAATGGAAGCTGCTGCACCGCCAGCCCATCTACGAAAAAGACCGCATCGACCCGATCGACTCCACCGCCGTGCTCGCGCTCGACCAGCAGGCCCTGGCCCAGATGCCCGAGGGCTACCGCCACCTGGCCTATATCCAGACCCGCATCGGCTACACGGTGAAGATGGACATGCCCATGCTCAAGGGCCCCGAGGTGGACGAGCTCTACCGCCGCGGCGCGCGCTGGCTGGCCGGCGGTGAGCTCGAGCGCGAAGTGAATCCGGGCTGAGCTGAGATTCATGCGGCGGGCGCGGGCCGCTGTTCAACCGCGCCGATACAACAAGGAGACAAGACATGAACGCACTCGATCTGACGTGCGGGGGACCGGCTTCGCCGCTTCGCCGCCAACTGCTCGCCGCCGTGCCGGCCGCCGCCATGGCCGCGATGGCGCCGAACGCCGCCTGGGCGCAGGCCGACTACCCGAACCGCCCGCTGCGCGTGATCGTGCCGCAGCCGCCCGGCGGTGGTTTCGACTTCGTGGGCCGCGCGCTCGCCGACCGCCTGGCCCAGCCGCTGGGCCAGCCCGTGGTGGTGGAGAACCGCACCGGCTCGGGCACCGTGGTGGGCACCGACGCCGCCGCCAAGGCCCCGGCCGACGGCTACACCCTGCTCACCGGCTCGGTGTCGAACATGGTCCTGAACATGGGCCTGTACAAGAACCTCTCGTACGACAGCCTCAAGGACTTCGAGCCCGTGGGCCTGGCCGTGAGCTACAGCTACACGCTGCTGGGTCGCAACAGCCTGCCGTTCAACAACCTGGCCGGCCTGGTGGCCTACGCCAAGGCCAACCCCGGCAAGCTCACCTACGCCTCGGCCGGCAACGGCTCGGGCCAGCACGTCATTGCCGCCGCGCTCTGGAGCCTGGCGGGCGTGGACATTGTGCACGTGCCGTACCGGGGCGCGCAGCCGGCCTACGCCGACCTGCTGGGCGACCGCGTGGACCTGTTCTTCGACCTCACGCCCACCACCCGCGCGCACGTGGACACCGGCAAGCTCAAGGCCATCGCCGTCTCCAGCGCCGAACGCAACCCCATGCAGCCCACGGTGCAGACCATCAACGAGTCCGGCACCGTCAAGCTGGAGCTGGAATCGTGGTTCGGTTATTTCGCGCCCAGCAAGACCCCGCCCGAGGTGCTGGCGCGGCTTCGCACGGAATTGGCGAAAATCATCGCCACGCCCGAGCTTCAGGACACCTTCCGCAAGGCGGGGGGCTCACCCATGAAAATCAGCGTGGCCGACACCAAGACCATGCTGGCACGGGACGTGCAACGCTGGACCGGCCTCATCAAAGCCGCCAACATCAGCCTGGACTGAGTTTTTCTTTTTCTACCTTCTGCCTCACACCATGACCCTCGACGCGCAAGCCCTCGACCAGATCTTCCTCAAGGCGCGCACCGCCAACACCTTCCTCGACAAGCCCGTGCCCGACGAGCTGCTGAAGCAGGTGTACGACATCGCCCGCATGGGGCCGACCTCGATGAACACGCAGCCCGCGCGCTATGTGTTCCTCAAGACGCCCGAGGCGCGCGCGCGCCTGCTGCCTGCGCTCTCGCCGGGCAACCTGGACAAGACGCGCGCGGCGCCGGTCACGGTCATCGTGTGTGCCGACAACCGCTTTCACGAGTTCATGCCCCAGGTGTGGCACCGTGAAGGCGCGAAGGAGAACTTCGAGAGCAACCCCGCGCTGAGCGAAGCCACGGCCACCCGCAACAGCACGCTGGGCGGGGCCTACTTCATCATCGCGGCGCGCGCGCTGGGCCTGGACTGCGGCCCCATGAGCGGCGTGGACCTGGCCAAGGTGAACGCCGAGTTCTTCCCCGACGGCCGCTGGCGCGCGAACTTCCTGATCAACCTCGGCTACGGGGATGGCAAGGTGTTCGACCGCAATGCGCGCCTGAGTTTCGAGCAGGCTTGCCAGGTGCTCTGAACGGGCCGCGGGTGGCGGTGGCCGTTCTGCCGCTCGCGCTGTGACCGTGATGCGATACTTTCGCTCCTAGCTGGCGGAGCGTTGGGCATTTCAGCCTGCGGCACGACGCTTCGCAGGGTCGCAGTCTGTGTCGGACTGCCTGAAAGCCAGAGATGACAAAAGCCTACTTCAACATCTCCGGCAGCGGGATCGCGCTCCCGCGCCGGGTCGTGAGTTCCTCGGAGATCGATCGTCGCATCGGCATGCCGGACGGGCATGTCGCAGCAACCTTTGGAATCAGGCAGCGCCGCTGGGCGGATGCGGAGGAAACAAGCTCCGCGTTGGCTGCTCAGGCCGCCCGTCAGGCCTTGCAGGACGCTGGGTGGGCTGCCGACAGTGTGGATGTCATTGTGGGCGCCTGCGGCGTGATGGAGCAGCCCATCCCGGGAACCGCGCCCCTGGTGCAGCGCCGGCTGGGGCTCGGAGGCAGTGGAATCGCTGCCTACGACGTCAACGCGACCTGCCTGTCCTTCTTGCTCGCGCTCGATCACGTGCTGGCCGGCTTCGCGCTCGGCCGCTGGCGACGCGCGCTGGTGTTCACCGCCGATATCGCATCGGCGGCGCTCGACTTCGACAACCCCGAGGCGTCCGTCATCTTCGGAGACGGTGCCGCTGCGTTTGCACTGGCGGCCGATGGCCCACATCAGTGCCTGGGGCTGCGCCTGGAAACCTACGCTGACGGCGCTGCGCTGTGCCGTCTGGAGGCTGGTGGAACGCGGCTGAGGCCTGCGGACGGGCTGGACCAGTTTCTGGCCGCGGCGAAATTCCGCATGGACGGGCTCGGTGTGTTCCGTGCGACTGCCCGCCGGTTCCCGAAATTCATGGAGAGACTGCTGGGCGCGGCCGGCACGCGCCTGGATGGCATCTCGACCGTGGTGCCGCACCAGGCCAGCCAACCGGCTCTTCAACATCTCAAGCGCTATGTGCCCGACGGGCATGCGAAGACGATCGATCTCTTTGCGGAGCACGGCAATCAGATCGCTACCAGCCTGCCGCATGCCTTGCACGTCGCCAGGGTCACCGGTCGCCTGAGACCGGGGGAGCGCGCGCTGCTGATCGGCTCGTCTGCCGGCATTTCCCTTGGCGGAGCCGTGCTGCAGTGGTGAACGGCCGCGTCCTGGTGACGGGCGCTACCGGCGGCCTCGGGCGCGTGCTGGTGCCAGCGCTCGCGGCGCAGGGTTGCGAGGTTGTCGCGACCGGTCGACAGGACCACATCGGCCGTGCGCTGGTGGGGCCGGGCATCTCTTTCCGCGCCGCCGACCTGACGCGGGATGCGCTCGATCCGTTGCTGGACGGCGTCGACACCGTGTTCCACCTCGCCGCCCTGTCCTCGCCCTGGGGGCGGCGCGCGGCTTTCGAGATGGCCAACGTGACGGCCACGCACCGTCTGCTGGAAGCGGCACAGGCACACGGCTGCCGCCGCTTCATCCACACGTCGACGCCCTCGATCTACGTCGACCGGCGCCACCAACTTCTTCTGACCGAAGACTCGCCTCTGCCCTCGCGTTGGGTGAACGACTATGCGCGAACCAAGTTCGAGGGCGAACGACTGGTGCGCAAGGCGGCCTCGACGGGCATGGCCACCGTGGTGTTGCGCCCGCGCGCGATCGTCAGCCCCTTCGACTCCGTGCTGTTGCCACGTCTGCTGCGGGCAGCGGATCGCGGGGCTGTCTGGCTTCCCGCGGGTGGGCGGGCGCTGGTTGAACTGACCGACGCGCGCGACGTGGTCGCTGCCTTGCTGGCCGCGTGCTCGCTCGCCGAGGCCGTGAACGGACAGGTCTTCAATGTTTCCGGTGGCAAGCCGATGCCCATCGCCCAGATTGCGTCCCTCGTGTTCGATGCCCTGGGCCGGCCGCTTCGCGTGCACTCGATCAACCCCCATCTGTCGCTCGCCATGGGGGCCTTGGCCGAAACGCTGGCACGGCTGTGGCCCAGCCGGCCCGAGCCGCCGCTGACGCGCTACGGCGCCATGGTGGCTGCATGGTCCCAGACCTTCGACCTGACGGCGGCGCGCACCCGCTTGCAATGGACACCGCGGCATTCGCCCGAGGACGCCATCATCTGGGCGCTGCAGGAGGGGGCGCATGCGTGAGGTGGCGGTTCACGTGCTGAACGCTGGCTGGTGCAACCACCCGGAAGCCATGACGCTGCATGGCGGTACCTGGCGGGCCACGCCGTTTCCGGCATTGCCGGCCTTGTTGCTGCACCCGATCGAAGGGCCGGTGTTGTTCGACACGGGGTATGCGCCCGCTTTCACAGAGGCCACGCAGACCACACCAGAGCGCTTCTACCGCTGGCTCACGCCCATGCACCTGCCCGATGGGCACGATGCGGCGTCTCGCTGCCGCGAACTGGGGATATCGCCCGAGGAGGTGCGCCACGTCGTGCTGTCGCACTTCCACGCCGACCATGTCGCGGGCCTGCGGGCATTCGGCCATGCGGCCGTGCACTGCGCGCGCGCCGGGTTCGTGGGTGCCATGCAGGGCGGCCGTTTCAGGAGCGTCTGCAACGGGGTCTTGCGTGGGCTGTTGCCCGTCGACCTGCCCGAGCGCGCGCTGTTCTTTGAAGATCGGCCGCGCGTGGCCTTGCCACGGGATCTGCACCCATTCGAGGAGGGTGCCGACCTGCTCGGCGATGGATCGCTGTTGGCCGTGGAACTGCCTGGGCATTGTCCAGGTCATTGGGGCCTGCTGGTGGCGGATCGTGCCCGGGGCTTGCATTTCCTGGTGGGCGATGCCGCCTGGTCGTCGGATGCGATCACCCGGAACGTGCCGCCGCCCGCCATCACGACCGCCTTCCTTGGCACAACCGGCGTCGCCCGGCGGACTCTCGCCGCGCTGCATTCCCTGCACACCCGCAACGCCGATGTCCTGATCACGCCTTACCACTGCCGACAGCGTGCTGCAGCCGCGCGCGCGGAAGCGGGCGAGCAGCCATGACACGGGCTGTGCTCGTCACCGGTGCCCGCGCACCCGTCGCCATCGAGCTGGCGCGCGCCTTCGCGGCGGCGGGCCACCCTGTCTCGCTCGGCGATTCCGTGGCCGCGCATGCCGCGCGTGCAGCGCGCGTGGGGCGTGGCCAGGTGCTTCGGCTCCCGCCGGCCCGTCATGCTTTCGCCGCCTATGCCGATGCGCTGCAGGACTGGGTGCAACGCCACCCGGATGGCGTCATCGTCCCGACCTGCGAGGAGGTGTTCTACGCGGCGGAGGCTGGGTCGCGCCGTGGCTTCGCGGCGCAGGTGATGGCGCCACCGCCGGACACGCTGCGACGCCTGCACTCCAAGATCGAGTTCGCCGCCTGGGCGCGCGAACTGGGCATCGCGGCGCCCGAGACCACGGCCATTGCGTCCGCGCGGGAGGCCTCAAACCTCGCCGTGGACGCCCGGCAGGGTCTCGTGCTGAAGCCGGAGTTCTCCCGCTTCGGAACGGCAACCCTGATCCGGCCCACTGCGCGTCAGCTTGCCGGGCTGCAGGCCTCCGTGGACTGCCGTTGGGCTGTGCAGGCGTTCGTTCAAGGCGATGAGATTTGCCTGTGGACCGCCGCCGTTGACGGTGACATCGTTGCCAGCGTTGCTTACCGGCCTCTCTGGCGCCTCGGCCGCTCCGCGTCCTTCGCTTTTGAAGCGATCGACTGCCCGGCGGCGCTGGAGGTGGCTCGCACGCTGGCCGCCGCTGGGCGCATCACCGGGCAACTGTCCTTCGACATCATCCTGCGCCCTGACGGCGAGGCCGTACCCATCGAATGCAATCCCCGCGCGGTCAGCGGGGTGCATCTCTTCTCTGGCGACGCTGCCTTGGCGCAGGCGATGCTGGGCAGCGGTCCGCCCGTGCACCGCACGCAAGGGCTGGCGTATCTCGGCCCCGCCATGGTCCTCCTGGGCATGCCCCAGGCCCTGCGGGACGGTGAGCTGCGGCGCTGGGCCGCGGACATGCGCCGTGGCCATGACGCCCTGCTCGGCGCTGGTGGGGTTCTTGTTGCTGTGGGTGCGCTGCTGGACGCCGGGCGCTTCGCCTGGACCGGCCTGTCGCGCCACCGCAGCCCAGCGCGGCAGACCACCGATGACATCGAGTGGAACGGCGAGGTGATCCAGTGAGCGCGGTGCTGTTCGATCCGCTCGATCCGCCGCCCGATGCGTGGCCGGCAGGGCGTCCCGTGGAACGGCAGTACATCGAGGCCATCGCTCAGGCAAGTGTCAAGGCCATGGTCTCGAACGTGCGCACGCGCTGGTGGGCCTTGCGCAGCGGCGACCGGGTGTACCCGGTGACCGTGAACGATCTTGAGCGCGGGGACAGTTACGTCTGCCTGCCGCGCAGCGCCTACGTGTTCTACGGGCGGGAGGAGCTGGCGCTGGTGGACGTCGGCGCGTGGCGACCCCTGCTGTTGGCGGCCATCTCCGGGGTCGATGTCCTGTTGCGCGCGGCCCGGATCGACCGGATCGTGCACGTGGACAACTGGCTGCTGTCCACCAACCTGCACGGTGACTGGGACGGCAGCGATCTCCCGCAAGTGCGGCAGACCGTGCAGGAGCGCTTTCCCCATCACCACATCGCGGTGCGATCGGTCGACCCGTGGTCTTCACCGCGCCTGACAGCTGCGCTGCAAGCCGACGGCTGGTTGATGTTGCCCAGCCGGCAGGTGTGGGTGATCGATGATGTGGCCAGCGGCTGGAGGCCGCGCAAATCGGTCGGTCATGACGCCAGGATCCTGCGACGCAGCGGCATGAAGGTGGAGGAACTGGAGACCTTGCGGCCCGGCGACGCCGAACGGATCGCGCAGCTGTATCGGATGCTGTATGTCGACAAGTACTCGGCCCTGAATCCCATCTTCACACCCGCATGGATCGAGCTCACGCACCGCTCGGGGTTGTTGCGCTATCGCGTTGTGCGCGACCACGACGGCGCCATCCTGTCGGTGGCGGGCAGCCTGGTGAGGAACGGGGTCCTGACGCCACCGGTGGTGGGGTACGACACGGCGCGCCCGCGTTCGGAGGGTTTGTACCGGATCGCCAGCTACTTGTTCTCCGAACAGGCGCAGGCGTTGGGTGCGCGGTTGCACGCGTCGGCGGGGGCGGCCGATTTCAAACGGGTGCGAGGCGCCCGGCCGGTGGTTGAATGCACCGCCGTCTGGACCGGGTCGGTACCCCGGTGGCGCCGCTGGCTGCTGCGATGCTTCGCGGGCGTGCTGTGGCAGGTGGCGGTTCCCATCCTGCGGCGGAGGCAGCTGTGAGCGCCCAGTGGCCGGTGGCCGTCGCAGCGGGCTGGCATCCGCTGGCGCACTCGCACGAACTGAGGCGTCCACTGGCGCGAACGCTGATGGATGTGCCGGTGGTGCTGTTTCGCGCCGGCCCGGATGCGGTGGCGCTGGTGGATCGGTGCCCTCATCGCAACGTGCCGCTCTCGCGCGGCAAGGTTTGCGCTGGCCACCTGGTCTGTGCCTACCACGGGTGGCGCTTCGATGGCCGCGGCCATTGCGTGGGTGTGCCCGGCGCCCATACCGTGCCCGACGTCGGAGCGCGGGCGCTGGCCGTGCACGAAGCCGCCGGGCTGGTGTGGGTTTCGCTGGCCACGCAGCCCCCGCCTTTCCCGGTGCTGAGGCCCGAGCTCAGTGACCCGTCGCTGGACCGGTTCTGGTGGCCCTTGCCCGCGAGCAGGGCGCGCCTGCTCGACGCGATCGAGAATCTGCTGGACCCTGCGCACCCTCATTTCCTGCATCCGTATCTCGTGCGGCGTCCGGATGCGCGGCGAGCGGTGGACGTTCGCTTCACCAGCGGTGCGGCCGGCGGCGAGGCTCGCTACACCGAGGCGGGTACGGCGTCGGCGTGGCTGCCGCGCCTGTTCGAGGGCCGTCGCACAACCAGCATCGGTCGCTACGCGGCGCCGACCACCGCCCAGCTCGCCTTTGAAAGCGACCACGCGTTCACCCTGGCCATCACGGTGGTCTTCGTTCCCGAATCCCAGGATCGAACACGCCCGTTTGCGCATTTCGCCACGCCTCGCGGTTTGCTGCCCGCGTGGTTGAAGCGGCAGGCGCTGATCGCGTTCCATACCCCTGTGCTGCGCCAGGACCGGCGCGCCCTGGCTTTGCAGGCCGAGACCATCGAGTGCATGGGGGGGCCCGACTACCACCACGGGCCGCTGGATCTCTTCGGTCCGCTGATCTGGCGCCTGGCGAACGGCCATGTACCGCCCGACGAAGAGCGCGAGCTTCAGTTCTGGCTGTGAGTGGCTGCGGCTGGCGGCGTCCAGGCGCGGCGGACGCGGCGCAGCTTGCGGTCCATCGGCACATCCATCGTGTGGCCGAGGGTGAGTTCCACCGGACCGACCGCCATGTCCTCCAGCCGTGATTTCAGGGCCTGCAAGACCCGGTCTTCGACCCCGGCGGGTACGTCCAGCGGCAGCATCACTTCAATGCGGTCGGGTGCTGTCTGCACGGCGCGAAAGTCGCGGATCGCTGACGACGCATCGACGATGGCGTTGCGGATCAGGTCCGGCGTCACCATCCGCCAGGCGCCCGAGCTCGTCTGCAGCCAGAAGACATCGTCCTGACGTCCCTCCACGCGCGAGATGGGCTGCAGGATCGAGCCGCAGGGGCAGGGTTGCGCCTGCAGAGCCAGCAGGTCGTTCATGCGGTAGCGGATCATGGCCTGCGCGCGGCGGGTGAAGTCGGTGACCAGCGGGGTCCGCAGGCTCGAGTCAGGGCTCGGCCGTTGCCACTCGAAGTGGACGACGTCTTCCGCCAGATGCAGTGTGCCGTGCGCACACGACACGCCGAAAAGGCCCTCGGTCGCCATGTAGATCTCGCGCACCTGGGTGCGCGCATGGTGTTCTATGGATTCGCGATCCAGCGGGTCAAGCACCTCGGCCCCGCTGAAGATGCGTTCCGAGCGCAGCACGCCCCGTTCCGCCAGGTGGCGAAGCACTTTGGGGGGCGCCACGATGGTGTCCGCATCAAAGCGCTTGAACGCATCGAGCCAGGCGTCCACGCCCTGTGCAAGATCGAAGTACGCCAGCGAGATCCTGCTGCCGGAAGAAGCGGACCGGTACAGGCGCGAAAGACCGGGCAAGGCCAGCGCGACCCGGTGCCGGCGCCAGAGGGCATCGGGGAGGGCCTTGGCCAGCAGTGTGCCCAGCCAGGCGTAGCGCTCCGCGTCGGTGATGACGTAGTAGCCGCGGTTGCCGGACGTGCCCGTGCTCTGGCCAACCACGTGCCCGGAAAGCGCTTCATTGCCGCTCGCCAGCGTCTCGCGCACGCTCTCCAGCGTGATGCCAGCGCGATTGCATGCCTGGAAGTTGGCCAGGAGCTGCGGCTTGTCCATGATCGGCAGCGCCGCGAGGGACGACGGGCTGCTGTTCCGGTAGTGCGTGAAGTGCCGCTGGGCATGCGCCAGCAGCGCGCGAACGCGCATGGCCTGGTAGGCCTCGAGCTGCGGCCGGGACCGCAGGCTCGCCGCGAGCCAGCGGGTGCGGCCGAACGCGGCCGCGGCGGCAAGGTAACCCACGTGCATGAATGGTGCTTTGAACCCTGGATACTGGCCGCAACGGTGTGAAGCGCAACCGCCGGGAACTTTACACGCAAGCAGCGTCAGCTGGCGTTGAAGCCGTGCCGCGCGACGGCGAAGGGCACGATGTCGATGCTCGCCCACAGGCCCAGACCGCGGAACGGGTCTTGCGCGTTGAAGGCTTCGGCCTCGGCGCGGTCCCTGGCCTCGATGATGAAAAGGCTGCCGGTCATCTGCGAGCGGTCTTCGCTCAGGAGCGGGCCCGCCAGCAGGATCCGGGTCGGGGTGGCGCCCAGGTACGCGCGGTGCAAGTGGATGTTCTCGGCGCGCAGGGAGGCGGTGTTCGGTTTGTCTTTGCAGTAGATGGCGAAGACGGGGGTGTCGCTCACGGGTGGTCCTGATGTGAAAGAGGTGAGGGGAGTTGAAGGCCGCCAGGTTCTCGGCCCGGCGGCCCGCGCATGCATCAGAGCCGGACGTCGACCGGCTGGCCGAGCCGGCCGCTCTCTGCCAGGGCCACCAGCGTGGCGGCGTTCTCGATGCTGACCACCGCCGCGCGTTCCATGGCCTGGGTGTCGCGCTCGCGCACCATGCGGGCGAAGGCTTCGGCGGCAAAGCGGAAACCGCTGCCCGTGGCGGTGGTCTGCGGCTCGAACGGGAGGTTGGCGGCAATGCCCCGGCGCACGCGCAGCTCGCTGGGCAGATAGCCCACCGCATTGCCGGCGGCCTGGTCGCTGGTGTGGTTGAGGAACTCGGTTTCGATGGTGCCGTCGCTGCCGTTGATCGTGGCCCGGCGCACGTTGGCCACGTCCATCGCGCAGGAGAGCTGTGCGCGGCGTCCATCGGCGAAGTACAGCGTGGCCGTGGTGCTGATGTCCACGCCGCTGTCGGCCCAGGTGGCATCGGCCGCCACGCGCACGGGCGCAGCACCCATCACGAGGCGGATGATGCTCAGCGCGTAACTGCCCGCATCGAGCAGGCTGCCGCCCCCCAACTCGGGTTGCATGCGGATGTTCTTCAGGTTCATCAGACGGAAGCCGAACACGGCCTGCATGGAGCGCACCTGGCCGATCGCGCCTTCTTCGATCAGGCGCACCATGGCCTGCGTCTGCGGCTGGTGGGCATAGGGGTAGGCTTCCAGCAGCAGCACGCCGTGTTGGCGTGCGGCGTCGAACATGGCGCGGGCTTCGTCCGGCCCCATCGCCAGCGGCTTTTCGCACAGCACGTGCTTGCCCGCCGCGGCGGCCTTGATCGCCCATTCGGCGTGCAGGCTGTTGGGCAGCGGCAGATAGATGGCCTCAACATCGGGGTCGGCCAGCAGGGCCTCGTAGCTGCCGTGGTGCCTGCCGATACCCTGTGCCTCGGCGAAGGCTTTGGCATTGGCGGCGTCGCGGCTGGCCACGGCCACGAGGTTCACGTGTTCGCTCGGTGTGACATCGCGGGCGAATTGTTTGGCCACGTTGGCGCAGCCCAGAATGCCCAGGCGCAGCGGGGCGGATGGCTTGTCGGAAACGGTCATGAAAACGGGGTCCTGTTCAGGGTGAGAGGTATCGCGGGGCGTGCGGTCAGGCGGCGGCGTCGGCCTCGTAGGGCTCGCCCAGGTTGAGCATCAGGCGGTTGGCCCAGCCGAACATGGCGGTGGCGTGCACCGCGTCCAGGATGTCCAGCGGCGCCACGCCCGCGTCTTTCAGGCGGCGAAGGCTCTCGGTGTTGACGTTCTGCGGCGTGAGCGTGAGTTCGATCGCGAAGGCAATGAGCGCGCGCTCGCGGGCGTTGGTGCCCGCGGTGGCCGGGTCTGCGTAGACCTGCGCAATCACATCGTTGCGCTTGGCCAGTTGCTCGAAGAAGCGCGAGTGCACCGAGCAGCAGTACACGCAGCCGTTGACGCGCGACGCGACCAGGGCGCACAGTTCGCGCTCGGCGCGCGAGAGGCCGCGCGGGGCATACATCACGGCGTTGAAGGCGGCCGAGCGGATGTCCAGGATGTCCGGGTTGTGCACCAGGGTGAGGTAGTAGTCGGCCGTCTTGGCGGACTGGTGGCTGGCTTCGAGCACGGCGATCTGCTGCGGCGTGGCGGTCTCCAGCTTCACCACGTCAAGCCAGGCGCGCCACATCAGCATGCGGTTGGTGAAACCGTTGGCTTCCACGTTGGCGCTCACGCGCAGCATGTCGTTGGAGAGCATTTCGTGGTCGGGCGCGGCTGCGGCGGGAGTTTCCGGCGTGCCTTCGGCCGCGTCCATGGCGCGCAGGCCGGCGACGATGCGCGTCTGGTACGACAGGAAGGACACGAGTTGCGCCAGCAGCACGGTGTCGGGGGTGCTCAGGCCGGCGGCGGGCAGCTTCATGAGTTCGGCGCGGTCGCCTTCGATCGGGCGCGTGGCCAGGATGCGCGTGAAGTTGAGCAGGGCGGCGAGCTGTGCGTCCACGCCAGCACTCAGTTCGGCGGGGGTGCCGGTGTCCACCAGGCGCACCGTGCGGGCATCGGCGCCGAGCGCCTGCAGGCGTTCGCGGTAGTGTGCGGCCAGGGTCTCGGACGGCGTGAGGCGGCAGGCGTAGAGCGCGACCAGCAGGCGGTGCGTGAGAGAGAGCGGGCCCGTGTCTTCCACGGCTTCGCCGAAGAACGCATCGTGGCTGCGCTGGGCCGTGGCCACCACCTTGTCGCGCTGGTGCCGCAGCGCATGCACGGGCGAGCCTTCGGCCAGTTGGGCGATGTCGTCGATCAGGTCCTGTTCCAGGACGGGGGCGATGGGGGTGTTCATGAAGCGATGCTCTCTTTCTGGGGTCGGTAAGGGGTCCATTCGTCGCCGAACACTTCGGGTTCGGCGAATGCCTCGATGGCCTCGAAATAACGCGGGAAGTTCTCGCGGTACAGCAAACTGGCGATGCCCTCGGACAGGCGGCGCGCGGCCACCGAGATGCCCGGGATGTCGCCGGACACGTAGCCGTGCGTCAGGGCGGACGGGAAGTTGAAGCAGTGGATGTGGTCCAGCCCGGGGCAGGCGCCGGGCACGCGCTCCTGCAGCTCGAAGGCCCGGCCCAGATCGGGTGAGGACGCGAGCTCGGCGTCGTCCTGCCCCGGCGGGGCCACGAAGCGATCGCCCCACGAGCGCACGTGCGCCGCGAACGGCGCGAACGCGGCGCGCTCGGACCAGTCGATGTGAAAGCCGGTGGAGAAGACCATGAAGTCGAAGTTCATGGTCTGCTCGGGCGTGGTGACGCGCAGGCCGTCGCCGACCGCCTGCACGTCGAGCACCGGGCAGCCGAGGTGGAAGCGCGCGTTGGCGTGGCGGGAGACGCGCTGCACACTGGCGCGCGGTGGCGGCACCTGCTGCACGTTGATGTAGTGGCGGATGCGCCACTTGTCTTCATCGGGCAGGTCCCAATGGCCGAAGGAAAAACCGGAATTGCCGGCGCCCTTGACCTTGTTGATGCGCGGAATGTCGCGGCGGCGGATCAGCAGGTCCACGCTGGCCGCGCCGGCTTCGAGCGCGGAGGCGGCGCTGTCCATCGACGACGCGCCCGCGCCCACCACGCCCACGCGCAGGCCGCGCAGGCGGTTGAAGTCGAACACGTCGGAAGAGTGGCACCAGCGGTCGGTGGGAAGGCCGTCGACGAAGGCGGGCAGGCGGCGCCCGCCCAGGCCGTCGTAGCCGGTGGCCAGCACGACACGGCGCGCGGTGTGGACCTGGGGGCCCGAGGGCGTGTCCATGCCCAGCCGCACCAGGCCGTCGGGCAGCGGTTCGATCTTCGTCACGGTGTGCTGGTTGCGCACGTCCAGTGCCATGACCTTGCGGTACCAGCGCAGGTAGTCCATCCACTGCAGGCGCGGGATCTTGTCGAGCGCGGCCCAGGCCGTCTTGCCCCACTGCGACTCGAACCAGGCGCGGAAGGTGAGGCTGGCGAAGCCCAGCGCGGGGCCGGTGAGTTCCTTGGGCGAGCGCAAGGTCTCCATGCGCGCGGTGGTGGCCCAGGGGCCTTCGAGGCCAGCGGGCGCAGCGTCGAAGTTGATCGTTTCGATGCCCAGATGGCGCAGCGCGGCGCTGGCCGCGAGGCCGAACTGGCCGGCACCGATGACCGCCACGTCGAGCACGGGTGCGCCCTCGTGGGTGCGCGGGAACACCCAGCGCTTGGCGGGCAGTTCCAGCCGGCTCAGGTCTTCGGCCAGGCGGGCTTCCAGCGCGGCCAGGCCCGCGCTGCCGTCGAGAGAGGTGGTCGGCGTCATGGTGTGGGGGTGTCCTGCAACAGGCCGAGCATGGCGTCCAGGCCGATGGTGTAGGAGCGCAGGCCGAAGCCGTAGACCACGCCGTCGGCCACGGCCGCGAGCATGGACGGAAAGCCGCGCGCTTCGATGTTGGAGATGTGGATCTCCACATAGCGCATGGGCACGGCGCGCAGGCACGAGGCGATGGCGTAGCCGTTGCGCGAGAAGCTGGCAGGGTTCATGACGATGCCCTGTACGCCTTCGTTCTCGGCGGCGTAGATGCGCTCGATGGCCGCGCTCTCGCTGTGCGTGTAGAAGATGTCCAGCTTGTAGCCGCGCGACTGGGCGTGTGCCAGACAGATCTGGTCGAGTTCGGCGGCGGTGGTGGTGCCGTAGATCTCGGGTTGGCGCTTGCCCAGGTAGGAAAGATTCGGTCCCTGAATCAACAGGATGGAAGGCGTGGTCATCTGGCGAAGTGAAAGGGTGGTGTGAAGGCGCTGCCCCGCGCTCAGCGGGTGAGCGCCTCGTAGGTGGCCTCGTCCATGAGGCTGTCGATGGCGGCCGGGTCGTCGGGACGGAACTTGAAGAACCAGCCCGAGCCCAGCGGATCGGAGTTGGCCAGCGAAGGATCGTTCACCAGTTGCTCGTTCACCGCGAGGACTTCGCCCGAGGCGGGCATGTGGACGTCGGAGGCGGTCTTGATCGACTCCACCACCCCGGCGGCGGTGCCGGCATCGAAACGGGCCCCCACCGAGGGCATTCCGACGCTGACGATCTCACCCAAGGTGTCTTGCGCGTGGGAGGTGATGCCTGCGATGGCCACGCCATCTTCAAGGCGGACCCAGACGTGCTCGTCGGTATATCGGTTCATGTTCACTCCGCTTTGATGTTGGCACGGGTGATGGTTTCGCGCCATCGGGCCGTGTCTTCCTGGATGACCTGCGCGAACGGCTTCGGGCCGGCGCAGACGATGATGTCGGTGAAGCGCGTGGTGGTCTCCGGCAGCGCGCAGGCGGTCAGCAGCGCGTTCGACAGCTTCTCGACCACCGCGGGGGCGGTGCCCTGGCGCACCATCACACCGAGCCAGACCGGAAACGCGACGCCCTGGGCGCCGGTGACCTCGGCCACGGTGGGGGCGTTGTTCATGGTCTTCAGGCGCTTGTCCGTGAAGGTCGCGAGCGGGCGCATCTTGTTGGATGCCACAAGCTTTTCCACCGAGGTGGCGCTGGTGGACAGCACGTCGAGCTGTCCCCCCATCAGGTCAGTGAGGGTGGCCGTGGTCTGGTACGGCACCTGGACGAAGCTCACGCCCATTTTTTGCGACAGCAACTCGGTCGCCAGATGCGACACTGCGCCGATGCCGGTGTTGCCCACCGTGATCTTGCCGGGGGTGGCGCGCGCGGCGGTCAGCAGATCGTTCATCGACTTGTACGGACTGTCGGGCCGCACCACGAAGGTCATCGGCATGTCGGCGACCATCGCGACCGGCACCAGATCGGCGGCCGGGTCGTAGCTCATCTTCTTGTGAAGGGACGGCGCGATGGACACCGGGCCACCGGTGGTGAAGAAGATGGTTTTGCCGTCGGCCTGTCCGTTGGCCACGAAGGAGGCGGCGATCATGCCGGAGGCGCCGGGGCGGTTGTCGACGATGACCGGCACCTCCAGCGAGGCGGCGAGCTTCTCGCCGAAGTAACGGCCGAGTGCGTCCAGCTGCCCTCCGGCGGAGAACGGCACGACCAGCCTCACCGGGCGCTTGTCGTTGACATCGCCCTGGGCCATGCCGAGGGTGCAGGTGAGCGTGGCGGCGGCGGCCAGCGCCACGCGGAAGAAAAGTGCTTTCATGGGCGTTCCTCTGAGGTGATGTGAAAGGAAAGAAAGGGGGAGGGGGCAAGGCCTGCCGAATCGGTCAGGCGCAGGAGAAGATCGACAGCACTTTCCAGGCCAGCGTGAATGAACCGAGTGATGTGCTTGCATGCTGGAAAGTCTAGAAGTACCAGCCGAGCAAAAGTTTTCTTTATTCGCCTGGACATCACTTTGTGGAGAATTATTTTCCACGCATCGGCGATTGATGAGCGGAATCCTCTTCATGCGCTAAAAATCGCGCATAACCCTATTCAGCCGAGCCCTGCGGCATGGCGTGCGGCGATGTAGCCGAACGTCATGGCGGGCCCCAGGTTGATGCCGCCCGAGGGGTAGACGCCGCCCATGATGCTGGCCATGTCGGTGCCGACGGCGTACAGGCCGGGGATGGGTTGATCGTCTCGCCCGAGCACTTGAGCCGAGGCGTTGGTCTTCAGGCCGGCGAAGGTGGCAAAGCTGCCCGGCAACACCTTCACGGCGTAGAAGGGCGCGTGCTCGATGGGGGCCACGCAGGGGTTGGGGG
>NZ_JBWKZH010000054.1:0-40651 GCF_059424305.1 Hydrogenophaga sp. GW456-12-10-14-TSB4
CGCCCCGGTGAAACCCCCGCTGCCGGTGCCCACGCCGCTGCCCGACGAGCCCTCGTTCTTCGACCAACTGCGCGAAAACCCGCTGGCCCTGCCGCTGGCCGGCGGCCTGCTGGCTTTGCTGGCAGGTCTGGGCCTCTACCGCATGCGCCAGCGCAAGCACGGCTCCAGCGTGGACAGCTCCTTCCTTGAAAGCCGGTTGCAGCCCGATTCGTTCTTCGGCTCCAGCGGCGGTCAGCGCATCGACACGGCAGAGTCCGTGGCCTCTGGCTCGTCCATGGTGTACTCGCCCAGCCAACTGGATGCGGCGGGTGATGTGGACCCGGTGGCGGAAGCCGATGTCTACCTGGCCTATGGCCGCGATCTGCAGGCCGAGGAAATCCTCAAGGAAGCGATGCGCAGCACCCCCACGCGCGTGGCCATCCACAACAAGCTGCTGGAGATCTATGCCAAGCGCCGCGATGCGCGCGCGTTCGAGGTGGTGGCCACGGAGGCTTATGGCCTCACGCAGGGCCAGGGCCCCGAGTGGGAGCACGCCTGCGAACTCGGCAAGGAACTGGATCCCTCCAACCCCCTGTACCAGCCGGGCGGCAGCCCTGCCGTCAAGGTCGCGGCCACGGCCGGCATTGCCGGTGCCGGTCTGAACACCATGCCCTTCACCGCCAGCACGCTCAACGAGCCCGGCAAGGCGGCCACCCCGTCCGGCTTGGGGGACCTCGACCTCGATCTCGACTTTTCACTCGACGAACCCTCGGACGCGGCACCGCTGTCGGCAGCGTCCGCCGCAGAGGCCGGCATGTCCAGCATGGACGACCTCAAGATGACCGAGGCCCTGACCAGCGCCCGCGTGCAGGAAAAAGAGGGCCCGTCCTCGTCGATGTCGATGGACTTCGATCTGGATTTCCCGTCGGGCCCTGCCCCGCTGCAGGAGCATGCGCCCGAGCCGGCGCAAGCCCTGGATCGCACGCCGGCGTCCGACTTCGACGCGCTGTCGTTCGACGATGGCCCGATCCTCGACCTTGACGCCTCGCACGCGCCGAATGCCAGCGCACCGACCCCGCCCCCGGCAGCGCCCGAGATGCTGTCGTTCGACCTGAACAACCTCAACCTCGACCTGAGCGCCCCGCCGGTGGAAGACGACGCCACCTCGGCCGGCCGCCTGACGGAAGAAAATCCGCTGGAGACCAAGCTGTCCCTGGCCGAAGAATTCCGCGCGATCGGTGACTTCGAGGGTGCACGTTCGCTGGCCGAGGAAGTGCTGGCCGAAGCCTCCGGTTCGCTCAAGGCCAAAGCCGGCACCTTCCTGGCGGACCTGGCCTGACGCGCACCCCGGGTTTCTCGCCTTTGCCCCAGCCACCCCAGGAGCCCAGCCGCACCCGCGTCGCACTGGGCGTGAGCTACAACGGTCGCGCCTACGACGGCTGGCAAAGCCAGCCGGGCGGGCGCACCGTGCAAGACCACCTCGAACAGGCGCTGGCGCGGTTCATCGCGCAGGACGCGGTGAAGACCCTTTGCGCCGGCCGCACCGATGCCGGCGTGCACGGCCTCATGCAGGTGGTGCACTTCGACACCCCGGTCGAGCGGCCGGAGAACGCCTGGGTTCGCGGCACCAACAGCTTTCTGCCCGACAACATCGCCGTGCAATGGGCGCGGCACGTGCCGCAGAGCTTTCATGCCCGGGCGAGCGCCCGCTCGCGCCGCTACGCCTATGTGCTGCTCGAATCGCCCGTGCGCCCGAGCGTGGACGCCGGCCAGGTCGGCTGGGTGTTCCGCCCTCTGGCGCTGGAGCCCATGCTGCAGGCCGCGCAGACCCTGCTGGGCGAACACGACTTCACCTCGTTCCGGGCAGCGCAGTGCCAGGCCCATTCGCCGGTCAAACACCTCATGCGGGTGGACATTGCACGCCGGGGAAGCTATTGGCGCTTCGAGTTCGAGGCCTCGGCCTTCCTGCACCACATGATCCGCAACATCATGGGCTGCCTGATCGCCATCGGCAGCGGCAACCGCCCCGCTGCCTGGATGACCGAGGTGCTGGAGGCCCGCAGCCGCGACGCCGCCGCCCCGACCTTTTCCCCTGACGGCCTGTACTTTCTCGGACCGGTCTACGATGCGGGGTTGGGCCTGCCCCAGCGCACACCCGCCTTCGACTGGCTGCCATGACCACCCACCACCGCACGCGCATCAAGATCTGCGGCCTCACCCGTGAGGCGGACGTGGACGCGGCCGTCCGGGCCGGCGCCGACGCCATCGGCTTCGTGCTGTACGCCCCAAGCCCGCGCCATGTGACGGCTCAGCGCGCGGGCGAGCTCGCACGCCGCCTGCCGCCCTTCGTGACGCCCGTGCTGCTGTTCGTCAACGCCTCCGCCGACCAGATCCGCCAGGGCTGCGAGGCGGTGCCCCAGGCCCTGCTGCAGTTCCATGGCGATGAAACGCCCGCTGAATGCCAGGCCGTCGGCCGCCCGTACCTGCGCGCGGCACGGATTCCCACCGGCCCTGCGGGAGCGGGCTTCGATCTTCTAAAATACGCTTCGGACCACTCGGCCGCCCAGGCCATCCTGCTCGACGCGCTCGTCGAGGGCTATGGCGGCGGTGGTCAATCCTTTGACTGGACAGCCTTCCCTTGGTCACATCCACTTCTAAACGCCAGCTCTCGCCTCGTTTTGTCTGGTGGACTCACGCCTGCAAACGTGACCGATGGCATCACGCGCGTGCGGCCCTGGGCCGTTGACGTGAGCTCCGGGGTCGAAGCCGCCAAAGGCATCAAGGACCCCGACAAGATGCTCGCCTTCGTGGCCGCCGTTCGGGCGGCCGATGCGCAGACTCCCTGCCCGACCTGATCCCCTCCATGGGGTCAGGCTGGCAGTCCCACCGAGACACCCCATGCAGACGACCTACCAACAACCCGACGCCCGCGGCCATTTCGGCATCTACGGCGGCAGCTTCGTGAGCGAGACGCTCACTCACGCGATCAACGAACTCAAGGCCGCGTACGCGAAGTACCAGCACGACCCCGAGTTCCTGGCCGAATTCGAGAGCGAGCTGGCCCATTTCGTGGGCCGCCCCAGCCCGGTCTACCACGCCGCGCGCATGAGCCGCGAGGCCGGCGGCGCGCAGATCTTCCTCAAGCGCGAAGACCTCAACCACACCGGCGCGCACAAGGTGAACAACACCATCGGCCAGGCCATGCTGGCGCGCCGCATGGGCAAGCCGCGTGTCATCGCCGAAACCGGCGCAGGCCAGCACGGCGTGGCCACCGCGACCATCTGCGCGCGCTATGGCCTGGAGTGCGTGGTCTACATGGGCAGCGAGGACGTGAAGCGCCAGAGCCCCAACGTGTACCGCATGAAACTGCTGGGCGCCACCGTGGTGCCGGTGGAGTCGGGCAGCAAGACGCTCAAGGATGCCCTGAACGAGGCCATGCGCGACTGGGTGGCCAACGTCGACAACACCTTCTACATCATCGGCACCGTGGCCGGCCCGCACCCCTACCCGATGATGGTGCGCGACTTCCAGAGCGTGATCGGCAAGGAGTGCCTGGTGCAGGTGCCCGAGATGCTGGCCGCCGCCGGATGCCGCGGCGAACAGCCCGACGCGGTGATCGCCTGCGTGGGCGGCGGCAGCAACGCCATGGGCATTTTCCACCCCTACATCCCCTATGAAGGCACCCGCCTCATCGGCGTGGAGGCCGCTGGCGAAGGCCTGGAGAGCGGCAAGCATTCGGCCTCCTTGCAAATGGGCAGCCCGGGCGTGCTGCACGGCAACCGCACCTACGTGCTGCAGGACGACAACGGCCAGGTGACCGAGACCCACAGCATCAGCGCGGGCCTGGACTACCCCGGCGTGGGCCCGGAACACGCCTTCCTGAAGGACATCGGCCGCGCCGAGTACGTCGGCATCACCGACACCGAGGCGCTGGAAGCCTTCCACCACCTGTGCCGCACCGAGGGCATCATCCCCGCGCTGGAGTCCAGCCACGCCGTGGCCTATGCCCTCAAGCTGGCCAAGACCATGAAGCCCGATCAATCCATCCTGGTCAACCTCTCGGGCCGGGGCGACAAGGACATCGGCACCGTGGCCGACCTGTCGGGTGTCGATTTTTATGACAGACCTTCCATGCGCGGGCTCACCGTGAAGGGGGGCAACGCCAAATGAGCCGCATCGAAAACACCCTCTCCCAGCTCAAGGCCCAGGGCCGCAAGGCCTTGATTCCTTACGTCACGGCCGGCTTCCCGTTCGCCGACATCACGCCCGACCTGATGCACGGCATGGCCGACGCCGGGGCCGACATCATCGAGCTGGGCGTCCCCTTCTCCGATCCGTCGGCCGACGGGCCCGTGATCCAGAAAGCCGGCGACCGCGCGCTGGCGCTGGGCATCGGCCTGACCCAGGTGCTGGCCATGGTGCGCAGCTTCCGCGAGCGCAACGACACCACGCCGGTGGTGCTCATGGGCTATGCCAACCCGGTGGAACGCTACGACCAGAAGCATGGCGCCGGCGCCTTCGTGCGCGATGCCAGCAGCGCGGGCGTGGACGGCGTGCTGATCGTCGACTACCCGCCCGAGGAATGCGAGGAATTCGCCGCCTCGCTGCGCGCACACGGCATGGACCTGATCTTCCTGCTGGCGCCCACCTCCACCGATGAGCGCATGGCGCAGGTGGCGCGCGTGGCCAGTGGTTATGTGTACTACGTGTCGCTCAAGGGCGTCACCGGTGCCGGCACGCTGGACGTCGGTCAGGTCGAGGCCATGTTGCCCCGCATCCGCGCGCACGTGAGCGTGCCGGTGGGCGTGGGCTTCGGCATCCGCGACGCCGAAACGGCGCGCGCCATCGGCCAGACGGCCGACGCGGTCGTCATCGGCAGCAAGATCATCCAGTTGCTGGAGAACGAACCCCACGAAAAGGTGGTGGCGGTGGCCATCCAGTTCCTTCGCACCATCCGGAAAGCGCTCGACGCATAACCGGGCCCCCACGCTCCACCGCTGCGCGGGTCGCTGCCCCCAAGGGGGCTGGGCCTGCCTTGGGGGCGGCCCGGCGGCTGGCCCGCGCCCGACCTCTCCCATGGTTTAATTCCCTTTGTCCCCCCGCAAGGAGAGAAACATGTCCTGGCTCGAAAAACTGCTCCCCCCCAAGATCACCCCCACCGACCCGACCGAGCGCCGCAGCGTGCCCGAGGGCCTGTGGATCAAGTGCCCGAGCTGCGAAGCCGTGCTCTACAAGAACGATCTGGAAAAGAACCAGAACGTCTGCCCGCATTGCAGCCACCACCACCGCATCGGTGCGCGCGCGCGCCTCAATGCGTTCCTGGACGCCGAAGGCCGCTACGAGATCGCCCAGGAAGTGCTGCCGGTGGATGCGCTCAAGTTCAAGGACAGCCGCAAGTACCCGGAACGCCTGAAAGATGCGCTGGAAACCACGGGCGAGACCGATGCGCTGGTCGTCATGGGCGGCGCGGTGCGCGGCATCAGCCTGGTGGTGGCGTGCTTTGAATTCGACTTCATGGGCGGCTCCATGGGCTCGGTGGTCGGCGAGCGCTTCGTGCGCGGCGTTGAAGAGGCCATCGCCCAGAAGGTGCCGTTCATCTGCTTCACCGCCACCGGCGGTGCGCGCATGCAGGAAGGCCTGCTCTCGCTCATGCAGATGGCCAAGACCAACGCGGCCCTGACGCGCCTGGCCAAGAAGGGCCTGCCCTACATCAGCGTGCTGACCGACCCGACCATGGGCGGGGTGAGCGCGGGCTTCGCCTTCGTGGGCGATGTGGTGATCGCCGAACCCCGGGCGCTGATCGGCTTTGCCGGCCCGCGCGTGATCGAGAACACCGTGCGCGTGAAGCTGCCCGAAGGCTTCCAGCGCGCCGAGTTCCTGCAGACCAAGGGCGCGGTGGACTTCATCTGCGACCGTCGAGAACTGCGCGCCACCATCGCCAACGCGCTGGCCATGCTGCAGCGCCAGAGCGCCGACGCGGTGGTCGACGATTGAGTTCCACCTCCGGGACTGAGGCGCTCACGCTGTCGCAGCTCCCGCTGTTCCCGCTGCAGACGGTTCTGTACCCCGGCGGCTGGCTTTCGCTGCGCATCTTCGAGGTGCGCTACCTCGACATGATCGGCCGTTGCCACAAGACGGGCGCGCCCTTCGGCGTGGTCTGCCTGAGCGAAGGCAGCGAAGTGCGGCGCCTGGATCCCCAGGCGCCACCCGGCGGCGACGGTTTTGCCAAGGAAGTGTTTCACCCGGTGGGCACCCTGGCGCAGATCGAACACCTGGAACGGCCGCAGCCCGGTCTCATGATGATCCGATGCCGCGCCCTCCAGCGGTTTCACGTGCAGCGGCGCAGCCAGCTGCCCCATGGCCTCTGGGTGGCCGACGTGCAGCTCGACGAGCCGGAGGCCGTGGTGCCGGTGCCGGAGCACCTGGCCGGCACGCGCGACGGCCTGCAGCGCCTGCTGCAGAACCTGCAGGAACGCGACCCGGACAGCCTGGACCAGTTGCCCCTGCAGCCGCCCTACCAGTGGGACGACAGTGGCTGGGTGGCCAACCGCTGGGCCGAGCTGCTGCCCGCACCGGCCGAGCTCAAGCAGCGCCTGATGGCGCTCGACAACCCTTTGCTGCGCCTGGAGCTGGTGTCGGACCTGCTGGACAAGCTGAACCTGAACCGCTGAGCGGTCAGCCCGGCAGCAGCGACAAGGCCTGCATGTAGCGCTCGCTGACCATCAGCGCATCCCAGTCCGGCGCGGCCATGCGGGGCAGCAGCGCGAGGCGGCGTTCTTCGCTCGCCGCGCTGGGCTGCCAGCGGCCCTCCAGCACCGCCCGGGACAGGGCGTCGATCGCCTCGTCGATGGGGGCACCACCATCCACCACCGACTGGTTGCACAACAACACCATGTCGCCACCCGCCGTCAGTGCGGCCAGCGCGGCATCGGTGAAGCTCACTTCACGGCCGCCGATCTGCCTGGCCGCCGCCATGCTGAGGTCGTCGCTGAAGATCGCGCCGGTGAAGCCGAGGCGGTGCCGCAGGATGTCCTGCAGCCAGCGTGAAGAGAAACCGGCCGGCCGGTCGTCCACCTTGGGGTAGATCACGTGCGCCGGCATCACGGCCTGCAGGCTGGCCGAGAGCCAGCCATAGGGTGCGGCGTCCTCGGCCAGGATGGCTTTGAGGCTGCGCCGGTCCACCGGGATCGCGAGATGCGAGTCGGCCTTGACGAAGCCATGGCCGGGGAAATGCTTGCCGCAGTGACCCATGCCACTCTGCAGCAGGCCGTGCATCACGCCCTGCGCCAGCACCGTGACCAGGCGCGGATCGCGCCCGAAGGCGCGGTCGCCGATCACCGAGCTCTCGCCGTAATCCAGATCGAGCACCGGCGCGAAGGTGAGGTCCACGCCGCAGGCGCGCAACTCGGCGCCCAGCACGAAGCCCACGGCGGTCGCGGCGTTGCTCGCCTGCAGGGCCGGCGCGCCGTCGGGCTCACCGGCCTTGGGGCTGCGCAGCCACATCTCGCCCAGGGCGGCCATGGCCGGCAGGTGGGTGAAGCCGTCGGTGCGAAAGCGCTGCACTCGCCCGCCCTCGTGGTCCACCGCGATCAGCAGGTCGGGTCGCACGGCCTTGATCTGGCGGCACAGCGCCGTGAGTTGGGCCCGGTCCTGCCAATTGCGGCCGAACAGGATGGCGCCGCCGACCAGGGGATGGGCGAGGCGCTGGCGGTCCAGCGTGGTCAGGCTGTGGCCGGCCACGTCGATGATGAGAGGAGCGTGAGGGTTCATGGAAACAGATTCGGAAAAGTCAGTCCCGCTCCACCACCACGAAGCTGGCAGCGTAGTCGGTTTCGTCGGTCACGGTCACGTGCGCGCGCAGGCCCTGCGCCTCGAACCAGGTCTTCAGATCCCCGTGCAGGACGATGACGGGCTGGCCGCTGGGCAGGTTGTTGATCTCGCAGCGCCGCCAGGTCATGGGCAGGCGCATGCCCATGCCCACCGCCTTGGAAAACGCCTCCTTGGCGGAGAAGCGGGTGGCCAGGTAGCGCAGGCCGCGCTGGGGCCAGCGCGCGCTGCGCTTTTGCCAGACGGCGAATTCGGCATCGGTCAGCACCTTGCGCACGAAGCGCTCGCCTTGGCGCTGCAGCACGGCTTCGATGCGCCGGATGTCGCAGATGTCGGTGCCAATGCCGTAGATCATGGCGCGAAGGCGTCGGCGATGCAGCGGTTGTAGTCGGCGATGGTGGCGCTGTAGCCCAGCTCCAGCGCGTCGGCGATGAGGGCGTGGCCGATGGACACCTCGCTCACCCCACGCACCGCGCGCAGGAACGCCGTGAGGTTCTCTCGGTTCAGGTCGTGCCCGGCATTCACCCCCAGGCCGGCATCCAGCGCGGCCTGGGCGGCGACCCGGAAGCGCTGCAATTGCGCGTCGCGCTGCGGCGTGTGCCAGGCCGCCGCATAGGGCTCCGTGTAAAGCTCCACGCGATCGGCCCCCACCGCCTTGGCACCGGCCATCTGGTCGGGCTCGGCGTCCATGAACAGGCTCACGCGCACGCCCAGGGCGTGGGCCTCGGCGATCAGCGGGCGCAGGCGTTCGGCGTCGGCCGGGAAGCTCCAGCCGTGGTCGCTCGTGAACTGGCCTTCGCTGTCGGGGACGAAGGTGACCTGCTGCGGGCGCAGCTCGCGCACGAAGCCCATGAGGTTGTGAAACGGATTGCCTTCGATGTTGAACTCGCGGTCGGGCCATGCCTTGAGCAGATCGGCGAGGTCGTGCACGTCCTGCGCGCGGATGTGGCGCTCGTCGGGCCGCGGATGCACCGTGATGCCGCGTGCGCCGGCCTGCAGACACAGCGTGGCCGCCCGCGTGACCGACGGAATGCCCAGATGCCGCGTGTTGCGGACCAGCGCCACCTTGTTGAGGTTCACCGACAAGGCGGTCTGAGGATGCGGGGATCGGGGAGCCACGGTCATGGTGCGGTCGCGGTGGGAAGGGTGTCAGGGGAGGAACCGGTGCCAGGATCCGGCGGCGTTCGCGGCCGGGTCATGGCTTGCACATCGAGCATCAGCTGGCGGGTCTTGAACACGCGCACGCCGCAATGGTAGTGCAGCAGGTTGCGCAGGGGCACGCGCACGGCCTGCAGGCAGGCGGCGCAGGCGCGCAAGGTGGGGATGAAGGGCGCCGGTTCGTCCATGGCGGCCTGCAGGTCCAGCCAGTGTTCTCCGGTCAGCGCCTGGCTGTCGTCGTCCTGCGCGGGCACCAGACCGCTCTCGGGTACCAGCACATAGCGGCGCTGAGGGTCCAGGTCGGCCAGGGTGCTGCTCTCCTGGGCCAGGTCGGGCAACAGGCCCACATCGCGCAACAACAGCAGTTCAAACGCACGCAGGATGAGCGGTTGCGCATCGCTCTTCTCCGCCAGCAGCTGCACGGCGGTGGCGAAGTGGTCGAACAGGCGTTCGTGCGGATCGTCGCGCGCGAGCAGGCGCATGAGCAGCTCGTTCAGGTAGCTGCCCGAGATCAGCGCCTCGCCCGTGGGCATGACGTGCCCGCCCTGCCAGTGCGCCGCCTTGAGCGTCCGCACCTCGGCGCCACCGCTCCAGGACAGGCTCAGCGGCTGCAAGGGCAGCAACACGGGACGGAACTGGGAGGTGGGCCGCTTCACCCCTTTGGCGACCAGGGCGATGCGGCCCTGGCGGCGGGTGAAAACCTCCAGCACCAGGCTGGTCTCGCTCCAGTCGTAGCGGTGCAGGACAAAAGCGGGTTCGTCGGAGAAGCGTTTCAGGGCCATGCCGTCTGGCCTCGTGTGCCGGTCGCGGGTCCAGCGGCCGCCGGCTTACTCGTAGCCGAACGAACGCACGCGAGCGTCGTCGTCCGCCCAACCCGAGCGCACCTTCACCCACAGCTCCAGGAACACCTTGCAATCCCAGAGCTTCTCGAGTTCCTGCCGGGCCTCGGTGCCGATGCGCTTGAGCTTCTCGCCCTTCTCACCGATCACCATGCCCTTGTGCCCTTCGCGCTCGACCACGATGGTGGCGGCGATGCGCTTGAGCGTGCCCTCTTCCTCGAACTTGTCGATGATCACGGTGGAGGTGTAGGGCAGCTCGTCGCCGGTCAGGCGGAACAGCTTCTCCCGAACCATCTCGCTGGCCATGAAGCGCTCGCTGCGGTCCGTCAGGTCGTCCGGGTCGTGCATCCAGGGCTGCTGCGGCAGGTACTTCTCGCAGATCGAGAACAGGCGCTGGATGTCCTTGGGCGCCTTGGCCGACATGGGCACGAATTCGGCAAAAGGATGGCGCTCCTGCATGGAGCGCAGCCAGGGCGCCAGATCGCCCCGGCGGTGCACCAGGTCGAACTTGTTGGCCACCAGCATCACCGGCACATTGGCCGGCAGCAGCGAGAGCACCTTGGCGTCGGCCAGGTTGAAATGACCGGCCTCCACGACGAAGAGAATCAGGTCGACATCGTTCACCGCGCCCAGCACCGTCTTGTTCAAAGCGCGGTTGAGCGCGTTGCCGTGGCGGGTCTGGAAGCCCGGCGTGTCCACGAACACGAACTGCGTGGGCCCCACAGTGCGCATGCCGGTGATGCGGTGGCGCGTGGTCTGCGCCTTGCGCGAGGTGATGCTCACCTTCTGCCCGACGAGTGCGTTGAGCAAGGTGGATTTGCCCACGTTGGGCTTGCCGACGATGGCCACATAGCCGCAGCGCTGGTCTGCGGGGGCCACGGGCGCCGCCTCTGCCGTGGCGGGCGGCAGGTCACCCGCGGCCGGATCGCCGTCGGGTGCAGCGGCCGTGTCTTTGCCCAGGACCCGGGCCAGCATGGCGTCCAGGTCGGGGTTGGCGGATGGAGGTGGGGTGGGAGCGGACATGAATCAGGAAGACGGGTTGGTGCGGGACACCTTGGGGGCATCGGTGGGCTTGGCGGCGGTGGCCGGGCCGGTGGTCAGGTGCTGCAGCATGGCGGCGGCGGCGGCCTGCTCGCCGGCGCGGCGGGAGGCCCCGATGCCACGCTCGCTGTGTCCGGATTCCGTCACGGTGCACTCCACGTCAAAGGTCTGCTTGTGCGCTTCGCCGAGCGTGGCCACGACGCGGTAGACCGGGAGTTTCATTTTGCGCGCCTGGAGCCACTCCTGCAATTCGGTTTTCGGGTCCTTGCCCATCGCGCTCATCTGGGCGCTGAGTTCAACGCCGCTGAACAGGCGGTGCACCAGCGCCGCCGCGACCTCGAAACCCGCGTCGAGGTACACCGCGCCGATCACGGCTTCCAAAGCATCGGCCAGGATCGACGGGCGCTTGTGCCCGCCCGAGCGCTTTTCGCCGTCACCCAGGCGCAGGCAGGCCGAAAGCCCCAGGTCGGAAGCGATCTGGAACAAGGTGTCCTGTTTGACCAGGTTGGCGCGCACCCGGGACAGATCGCCTTCGGGCAACTGGTTGAGCTTCTCGAACAGCAGGCCTGAAATCGCCAGGCTCAGCACCGAATCACCCAGAAACTCCAGGCGCTCGTTGTGGTCGGCCGTGAAGCTGCGATGGGTCAGCGCGCGCTCCAGCAGGCGCGGGTTGGCAAACGGATGTTGGAGGCGCTTCTGCAGCGCCAGCAGTTCGGGGCTCAATGGGACCAGCGCCCGCCGGGGCGCTGCCGGTCCGTCGGGTTCTTCACTTCGAGCGGCCTTCGTATTTCATCACCAGGTGCGCCGGGCCCGCGAGGTGGATCTCGCGCTCATAGGCGAAGGACACCACGACACGATCCCCTTCCTTGCCCACCGTGAGGTCCTTGCCGGCAATGGTGCGGATGTCGTCGATTTGCGCCGCCTTGTCGAAAATGGTGCGCACCTCGGCCACCGTGCTGCCGGCAGCCGCCTTGTCGACGGCCTTCTGCACGGCGAGGTACTCGATGTAGGTGGGGGCCACCTGCGCCAGGATGACGCCCGCGTACGCCAGCAGGACACCGACGATGAGCAGGCCGAAAAAGGTCAAACCCTGTTGTTGTCGCTTCAGCTTCATGTGTTCATCCCCTTGAAACCAACCAGCAGGCTCACTCGAACGACCCGATGCGGCCGAGGTCCCCGAAATTCATCCAGACAAAAAAGGCCTTGCCCACGATGTTCGCGTCCGGCACGAAGCCCCAGTACCGCGAGTCCAGGGAATTGTCGCGATTGTCGCCCATCATGAAATAGTGACCCTGGGGCACCTTGCAGGTGACGCCCTCGACGGTGTACTTGCAGGCGTTGCTGAACGGGAACTCCGTGGTGCCCTGGATGAAGGCCGGCCGGTCGTCGTCGTTGAGCGTGTTGTAGCTGCGCGCGTCCAGGGTTTCGCGGAACTGCCGCGCATAGCGCATGGTCTCGCTGTCGAAGAACTCGGGTTGCGCCACACGCGGCACCGGCTTGCCGTTCACGGTGAGCTGCTTGTTCAGGTAGGCCACCTCGTCGCCCGGCACGCCGATCACCCGCTTGATGTAATCCAGGCTGGGTTGCGGCGGGTAGCGGAACACCATCACGTCGCCCCGCTGGGGGGTGTGGTTCTCCATGATCTTGGTGTTGAAGACCGGCAAGCGCACTCCATAGTGGAATTTGTTCACCAGTATGAGATCGCCCACGCGCAAGGTGGGGATCATGGAGCCAGACGGTATCTTGAAGGGCTCGAACAGAAAGGAGCGCAGCACAAAGACCGCCAGGATCACGGGAAACAGGCCCGCGGTCCAGTCCAGCCACCAAGGCTGGGCGAGCAGTTTCTGGCGCGCGTTGTCCACGTCGCCCTCGATGTGCGTGAAGCCCTGCTTGAGCAAGGCTTCCTTGCGCACGTTGTGCTCATCCAGCAGCCGCTGCGCCGCGCGGCGGCGGCGCGGCAGGAAGACCAGCTTCTCGGCGATCCAGTAAACCCCGGTCACCGCCGTCGCCAGCATCAGCAGCACGGCGAAATTGCCTTCCACCACACCGGTGTACCAAGCGACAGCGTAAGCGACGAACGCCGCCAGGATCACCGCGGTGATCGATGCCATGGCCGCCGGCATCAGTCCTGCACCTGCAAAATGGCGAGAAAGGCCTCTTGGGGCACTTCGACCGAGCCGATCTGTTTCATGCGCTTCTTGCCTGCTTTCTGTTTTTCGAGAAGTTTGCGTTTGCGGGTGATGTCACCGCCGTAGCATTTTGCCAGCACGTTCTTGCGCAGCGCCTTGATGGTTTCGCGGGCGATCACGTTGCCCCCGATGGCGGCCTGGATGGCCACGTCGAACATCTGGCGGCTGATGATCTCGCGCATCTTCGCGGCCACCGCCCGCCCCCGGTACTGCGCCTGGGTGCGGTGCACGATGATGGACAGCGCATCGACCTTCTCGCCGTTGAGCAGGATGTCGACCTTCACCACGTCGGAAGCACGGTACTCCTTGAACTCGTAGTCCATGGAGGCATAGCCCCGGCTGACCGACTTCAGCTTGTCGAAGAAGTCCAGCACGATCTCGCCCAGCGGCATGTCGTAGGTCAGCATGACCTGTTTGCCGTGGTAGGCCATGTTGATCTGCAGGCCCCGCTTCTGGTTGGCCAGCGTCATGACGGCACCCACGTACTCCTGCGGCATGTACAGGTGCACGGTCACGATGGGCTCGCGGATTTCCTCGATCCGGCCCTGGTCGGGCATCTTCGAGGGGTTTTCCACCATCAGGACCTCGCCGTCGGGCTTGACCACCTGGTAGACCACGCTGGGTGCCGTGGTGATCAGGTCCTGGTCGAACTCCCGTTCCAGGCGTTCCTGCACGATCTCCATGTGCAGCAGGCCCAGGAAACCGCAGCGGAAACCGAAACCCAGTGCCTGCGACACTTCCGGCTCGTAGTGCAGCGACGCGTCGTTGAGCTTGAGTTTCTCCAGCGCATCGCGCAGGGCGTCGTACTGGTTGGCCTCGGTCGGGTACAGCCCGGCGAACACCTGGGGTTGCACTTCCTTGAAGCCCGGCAGGGCTTCGGTGGCCGGGCCGGCATTGTTGGGCAGCTTCTTCTCGAGCGTGATGGTGTCGCCCACCTTCGCCGCCTGAAGCTCCTTGATGCCGGCGATGATGTACCCCACCTCGCCGGCTTCCAGGGCGTCGCGCGGCTCGTTGGCCGGCGTGAAGACGCCCAGGTTGTCGGCGTTGTAGACGGTGTTGGTCGCCATCATCTTGAAGCGCTCGCCCTTCTGCAGGCGACCGTCGACCACCCGCACCAGCATCACCACGCCCACGTAGGCGTCGTACCAGCTGTCCACGATCATCGCGCGCAGCGGCGCGTCGGGCCGGCCCTTGGGCGCCGGAATGCGCGCCACCACCGCCTCCAGAATGTCCTCCACGCCCATGCCGGTCTTGGCCGAGCACGGAATGGCGTCGGTGGCATCGATGCCGATCACGTCCTCGATCTCGCTCTTGGCGTTTTCGGGATCGGCATTGGGCAGATCCATCTTGTTGAGCACCGGCACCACCTCCACACCGAGGTCGAGCGCGGTGTAGCAGTTGGCCACGGTCTGGGCCTCGACCCCCTGGCTGGCGTCCACGACCAACAGCGCGCCTTCGCACGCAGAGAGCGAGCGAGACACCTCGTAGGAGAAGTCGACGTGCCCGGGGGTGTCGATCAGGTTGAGGTTGTAGACCTGACCGTCGCGGGCCTTGTACTTGAGCGCGGCGGTCTGCGCCTTGATGGTGATGCCGCGCTCCTTCTCGATGTCCATCGAGTCGAGCACCTGCTCGCTCATCTCGCGATCGGACAGCCCTCCGCACAGGGAAATGATGCGATCAGCGAGCGTGGACTTGCCATGATCGATGTGCGCGATGATCGAAAAATTGCGGATGTGGTTCATCAGGAAAGCGGCTCAGGCACGAGAAAAACGGCGCGTTCACACAGGAACGCGCGGCCATAAAAAAGGGCGCGTCAGCTGCTGACGCGCCCGTAACCAACAATCAATGGCAACTGCGATAGTTGGGGTTTCATTGTAGGCAAAAAGCCCGGAATGCACACCTCCGAACCACCGTCGTTACCCTGTTGCAGCGCAGCAACGTCAAAATTATGCACAGCTTACTCACAGGAAAACGGGACAACTTGTGAGGCAGCTGTGGATGACCTGGGAACATCCTGCGGCACTTCCACATCGTGGATCGATGCGGCACATGGGCACAGGAATTTGTTCAGAACGGGCGCTATTTTAACGAATTCGGTCATGAGACCGGCAATGGTTGTAAGCATTCACTAACAAAAAGAGGGTTTTCGACCCGCCGTACTGTGGAAAACCCCGTGTGGCGAATCGGCCACCGCAAAAAATAACCCCCAATCCCAATCGGGACAGGGGGTTATTGGGCAAGGAACGCGGGCTTAGCGTGCTGCGCGGATCACCGCGTACTGCGCCCACTCGCCACGGCGGAACAGCACGTTGATCGGCCGCGTCTTCTCGACCTTGCTCACCGCGGCTTCCACGTCCTTGACGTTGGCGGTCTCGGTGTTGGCGATGGCCACGATCACGTCGCCTTCGCGCAGCCCGGCACGCGCGGCCGGGCCTTCGGCCGAAGCCACGCGCACACCACCTTTGAGATTCAGCTCCTTCTTCTCGGCTGCCGTGAGCTCGGCCAGGCTCAGGCCCAACGCCTGCAGGGCGTTGCTGGACTGCGGCTTGGTCGGCTCCGGTGCGCTGGCCTTGGCCTCCGGGCGCTCCGGCTCGAGCTCGGCGACGATGACCGAAAGCTCGCGTTGGCTGCCCCGGCGGAACACCGTCATGCTGCTCTTGTTGCCCGGTTTGGTGTTGCCCACCAGGCGCGGCAGGTCGACGGACTTGTCGATCTCCTTGCCGTCGAACTTCACGATGATGTCGCCCGGCTCCACGCCGGCCTTGGCCGCCGGCGAATTGGGCTCCACCCCCCGCACCAGCGCGCCCTTGGGTTGGCCCAGGCCGATGGATTCGGCCACGTCCTTGCTCACCTGATCGATCTGCACGCCGATGCGGCCCCGCGTCACGCGCCCGGTGGCCCTGAGCTGGTCGGACACGCGCACCGCCTCGTCGATGGGGATCGCGAACGAGATGCCCTGAAAGCCCCCGGAACGCGAGTAGATCTGGCTGTTGATGCCCACCACCTCGCCGCGCATGTTGATCAGCGGGCCGCCCGAGTTGCCGGGGTTGATGGCCACGTCGGTCTGGATGAAAGGCAGGAAATCGCCCGTGTCGCGCTGTTTGGCACTCACGATGCCCGCGGTCACGGTGTTCTCCAGGCCGAAGGGGGAGCCGATGGCCATCACCCATTCGCCCACGCGCAAGCGGTTGACATCGCCGATCTTGACTGCCGTCAGACCCGTCGTCTCGATCTTCACCACGGCGACGTCGGTGCGCTTGTCGGCCCCCACGAGCTTGGCCTTGAATTCGCGCTTGTCCGGCAAGGTGACGATGAGTTCGTCGGCGCCTTCGACCACGTGCGCGTTCGTCATGATCAACCCGTCCGCACTCAGGATGAAGCCCGAACCCACGCCCCTGGGCTGCGCCTCTTCAGAGGGTGCACGCTCCTGGCGTGGGCCGCGCGGCGTCATGCCGGGTGGAATGGGAATGCCGAAACGGCGGAAGAACTCCAGCATCTGCTCGTCGGAGCTCGATCCGCCTGCGCCGTCCTTGCTGGCGCGTTCGAGCGTGCGGATGTTGACCACCGAAGGCCCCACGAGATCGACGAGGTCGGTGAAATCGGGCAGCCCGCGCACGCTGGCCGCCGGCGGGGCGGTCTGGGCCACGGCGACGGCAGGAAGCGCCAGACCCGCGGCACCGCTCGCCACCAGCGCGGCCATGGTCAGCAAGCCCGGGAAGAAGGAGCGCGAGGTGTCGGAGCGCGTCATGGAAATCCTTTACAGGTTCGCAAGAAAAGAGGATATGCCGAAACACAAAGAGCTGCTCGGCGCATGGCCGGCAGCCGCCCCGAACGGGGCGTGGACCCGCATCTACCGCGTGCGCTCCAGAGCCACCGCAAACCGGCGCAGGGTGGCCACAGGCACCTCGCCCATCACGGTGAGCCAATGCTCGCCCACGCGGCGATTGACAGAATTCGTGGCGCCCACAGTGGCCGACGCCTCCTGCGTGTGGCGCTGGGCGTCAAACGGCTCGACAAAGAGGGACACCGACGCCAGGCCATCCGAGAACACCCATTGCATGGAGGTCTGCTCTGAGCCACCGGGCGCCTCGCGGGTGTGGCAACTCATGGCGGCGAAGCCGGGCACCGGCTCCTTCAGACGCCAGCCTTCCGCCTCGGCCGTCGTTTTCTTCAGCGCGGGTTTGTGGACCTCGTACCCGCGGGTGTCCTTCATGAGCTTCGAGAGCTTCTCCATGCTCACGGGCGCATCCAGTTGCAGCTCGGAGAAGGCCACCTGCTCCATCACCGCACCCTGCTCGCCCAGGGTCTGCAATTTCACCACCAGGCCCGTCTGGCGCTCGGACCAGATGCGGTAACCGAAACGCAGGTCATCGCGCGGCAGGATCTCCACCATATCGGCCAGGTGCCCCGCCACCCGCTGCACACCGACCTCGCGCGCACTGTAGAACTGCGGAATGAGGTTGTTTGGCGTGCGCAGCAGCTCGGGGAACATGCCCAGCGAGTCGCGCTTTTCGACAAATGCGGTCTTCGCCTCCGGCACGAAGGTGATGACTTCCTTGTTGCGGCGAATGGTCGTTCGGGGCGCGCCGGTCAGTGTGTCGACCCGCTCCATCTGCTGCGAGCCGTCGCACACGTGCCAGATCTTCGATGCCGACATGGCACTGCCCGCGGAGACCACCAGGGTGCCGATGTAGGAGCGCCGGTTCGAGGCCTCGTGCATGCGCGTGAGCCACTCGTTGACACTTCGCACGTTGTTTGAAGGCGGGGCGCTCTGCCCGTGCACCGGCGCCATGAACCCCGATGCCAGCGCCACCAGGGCGGCCACCCCCCAGCGCCGGATGACGGGGCGCCGATGTCGGAACCGCAGCACGCTCACATCACCGCGAAAAGGCAGGGTCATAGCCAGCGTCATGGTGCCTCAGCGTCCTGCGGCGTCGTAGGTGGCATTGCGGATGAAGCCCGTGGGCATCTGAAGCGCCGACATGCCGCCATTCTGGCGGTGCTCGGCCAGCAGCTCTTCCAGGCGCGCGTCGCGGATCAGGGGCCCTTGCCCCGTGTTCACCACCACCGCACTGGACGGCGGCACCGCCACCGTGCCGACGGCCACCACAGCCTCCGCCGCCACGGGCGCGGAAGCCAGTTGAGGGCCGGACACGCCGCCCGCCCCTGAAGGCGCTCCGCTCAAGACCGTCCAGCTGACCGCCATGACGGCTGCCAGCGAGGCCGCGCCGGCCACCAGCTTCCAGCGGAACACCGCGTCGTTGGCCGCAGGCACCCGAACGAGCGACGCCGGGGGATTCTGCACAGGCATCCTCTCGTCGCTCACCGCCGGCACCACAGGCGCCGCCTCGGACCGCAGCCGCTCGCGCACGCCCGACAGAAAGTCGCCGGGCGCCTGCATCGGAGCCACCGCGCGGTTGCCTCGCAACACATCGCCGATCACCTGGTAGGCATGCCAACTCGAGAGCACCTCGGCAGCACTTCCCTCATCGGCCGTGAGCAAACCGTCAAGCAAGGCTCCGTCGGCCTCACCATCGACCAAGGCGGACAACACCTGCTCCGGCGCAACCGGATCGATCTCACTCTGAGAACGAAGGTTCAAATTGACTTGTGCGGCATTCATGATGAACTTCCTGAATTTCCCTACTCGCGGGGCGACGGGCAAGCTTTTCCATGCTCTGCCCCGCCTCTTCTACCAGCGTTTGCCCGTCTGGCGCTCCAACATCGGCTTGATGCGCCCCGAGATCGCCTCGCGCGCCCGGAAGATCCGGGAGCGCACCGTGCCGATGGGGCATTCCAGCGCCGTGGCGATCTCTTCATAGCTCATGCCCTCGATTTCCCGCAGGGTGATCGCCATGCGCAACTCTTCAGGCAGCGCATCCATCGCGGCGTTGACCGCTTCGGCAATTTCCTTGCTGGCCAGCACCGCTTCGGGCGTTTCGGTATCGGCCACTCCTGAATTTAGTTCGCGTTCCGGGCCGGAAGTTTCATCGTCTTCCCCGGATTTCATCTGGGATTGGAAGACCAGCGGATCCCGCTTGAGTTCCATCAGCTGCTTCTTGGCCGTGTTGACCGCGATCCGGTACAGCCAGGTGTAGAACTGCGCGTCGCCCCGGAACTGGGCCAGCGCACGGTATGCCCGGATGAAGGTCTCCTGGGCGATGTCCTGGACCAGGTCGGTGTCCCGGACCATGCGCCCGATCAGCCGCTCAACACGGCGCTGGTACTTGACCACCAGCATCTCGAAGGCGCGCTGCTCGCCAGCGAGCGTGCGCTGCACCAGCATGACATCGCTGTCGGGTGGCGGTGGAGCGGTGTGGTCTTCGAGAGTCATGCGCGCGGAAATATAACCCAGGCCTCCGGCCGGCTCATGACTGAGCCGCCGCCAGCGCCCGGCGCAGGTCGTTCCAGAGAGCCGGGTGGCGGGCACGCTCCACCCAGACCCAGCGGGCGGGCGCATCGACAGGTTGCAGGCGCAACAGGGCGGCAACCTGCCAATCCATGACCCGTTCCACCCGGCGCAAGGGGACGCCTTCGAGACACGATCCGCTGTGCCAATGCCAGGCGCCCGGTGGCCCGGCGGGGTCGGAGCGCTCCGAAGCGCTCCACCGGAGCTGCCCCACGGGCGAACGCTGCCAGGACCGCCAGGCGACAACCACCCAGGCCAGCCACAGCAGACACCCTGCCACGCCCGACCAGGCACCACCGGGAGCCCCGTCGAGCCAGCACCACAGGCCCAGCACCCCGGCGCTCAACGCCCCCAGACACCCGAGCAGGGCGCCATACAAACCACAACGCCCCACCGGAAACCTCACCGATGGGGCGTTGTGCATGCGGATGCGTCGTGAAGATAGGCGCGATCAGGACATTCAGGCGCGCCGGAACACCAGGGTTCCGTTGGTGCCGCCGAAGCCGAAGTTGTTTTTCACGGCCACGTCGATCTTCACGTCCCGCGCGGTATTGGCACAGTAGTCCAGGTCACATTCGGGGTCCTGGTTGAAGATGTTGATGGTCGGCGGCACCTTCTGGTGGTGCAGCGACAGCACGGTGAACACCGACTCGATACCCCCGGCGCCCCCCAGCAGGTGACCGGTCATGGACTTGGTCGAGCTGACCACCATGTTCCTGGCGTGGTCACCCAAGGCCGCCTTGATGGCGTTGGTCTCGTTGATGTCGCCCAGCGGCGTCGAGGTGCCATGGGCATTCAGGTAGTCGACCTGGTCGGGGTTGATCCCCGCGTTGCGCAGGGCACCCAGCATGGCACGGCGTGGGCCGTCCATGTTCGGGGCCGTCATGTGACCCGCATCGGCGCTCATGCCGAAACCGGACAGCTCCGCGTAGATCTTCGCACCGCGGGCCTTGGCATGCTCGTACTCCTCGAGCACCATCACGCCCGCGCCTTCGCCCAGCACGAAGCCGTCTCGGTCCTTGTCCCAGGGACGGGATGCGGTCTTGGGATCGTCGTTGCGGGTCGAGAGCGCGCGCATGGCGGCAAAACCGCCGATGCCCAGCGGCGACACGGTGGCTTCGGAGCCGCCCGCGATCATCACATCGGCGTCGCCGTATTCGATCATGCGGCCGGCCTCACCGATGCAATGCAGGCCGGTGGTACAGGCCGTGACGATGGCGATGTTCGGCCCCTTGAAGCCGAACTTCATCGATACGTGCCCCGAAATCATGTTGATGATCGAGGCCGGCACAAAGAAGGGGGTGATGCGCCGCGGACCTCGATTGGTCAACTCGGTGTGCGTTTCCTCGATCAGCGGCAAGCCGCCGATGCCCGAACCGATCACACAACCCACCCGCGTCGCCTGCTCCTCGCCCAGCTGATCGCCGGTCGGAAGCCCCGAGTCCGCCACCGCCTGCATGGCCGCAGCCACACCGTAATGGATGAACGTGTCCATCGTCCGCGCTTCCTTGGCGGTGATGTACTCATCCAGGTTGAACCCCTTGACCTCTCCCGCGAACTTGCAGGCGAAGTTCGACGCGTCGAACTTCGTGATGAAGTCAATGCCGGACTGTCCGGCCAGGAGGTTGGTCCAGGAATCGGCCACCGTGTTGCCCACGGGGCTGATGCAACCCAGACCGGTCACAACGACGCGGCGACGGCTCATCTGTGCTTCAGGCCTTCTGGTTGGCCAACGCGTAGTCGATGGCTTTCTGAACCGTGGTGATCTTTTCGGCTTCTTCGTCGGGGATCTCGATACCGAACTCGTCTTCCAGTGCCATCACCAGTTCAACCGTGTCCAGAGAATCGGCGCCCAGGTCGGCCACGAAGGCCTTTTCGTTGGTGACCTGTCCTTCTTCCACACCGAGTTGTTCGGCAATGATTTTCTTAACACGTGCTTCGATATCGCTCATAGGTCCCTCTGAGGGTGGTTGAAATACAGTCCGCCATTTTAGCCGTGCCGGGAATATGACCCAGGGTGGCCCGCCGGGCGGCTGACGCGGCGTGAAAAATCGCTGATGCCCCGAGAGGCTCAGGACATGAACATGCCGCCGTTGACGTGCAGTTCCTGCCCCGTGACATACGCCGCCTGAGGGCTGCTCAGGTAGGCCACCGCGTGCGCGATATCGGCCGGCTTGCCCAGATGCCCCAGGGGGATCTGGCCCAGCAGCGCTTTCTGCTGCTCCTCGGGCAAAGCGGCGGTCATGTCGGTTTCAATGAAGCCCGGTGCGACACAGTTGACCGTGATGTTGCGGCTGCCCAGCTCGCGCGCCAAGGCGCGCGTCATGCCCGCCACGCCGGCCTTGGCTGCCGCGTAGTTGGACTGACCCGCATTGCCCGAAGCACCCACCACGCTGGTGATGCTGACGATGCGGCCATAGCGCTGCTTCATCATCGGGCGGATGACGGCGCGGCTCATGCGGAACACGGCCTTGAGGTTGGTGTCCAGCACCGCATCCCAGTCGTCGTCCTTGAGGCGCATGGCCAGCATGTCGCGCGTGATGCCGGCGTTGTTCACCAGCACCTGCAGACCTCCATGGGCCTTCACGATTTCATCGATCAGCGCCTCGGCGGCAGCGGCGTCATTCACGTCCAGCTTCGCCCCCCGGCAACCGGCGGCAGCGCCGGCCACGGCGGACAGGGTCGCGCCGATGCGCGCCGCGCCATCGTCGCTGGTGGCGGTCCCGATCACGATCAGGCCGCGCGCCGCCAGCTCCAGTGCGATGGCCGCACCAATGCCCCTCGAGGCGCCCGTGACCAGGGCCACCTGGCCCGCAAACTTGATTTCAGACATGGGGTTCTCCAGACTTCAGGCCAGCAGGGCCTTGACTTCGGCCAGCGTGGCCGGGTCGAACAAGGCGGCGCCGGTCAAGGACGGGTCCACGCGCTTGACCATCGCGGCCAGCACCTTGCGCGGCCCGCATTCGACCAGGGTGTCGATGCCTCGGGCCTTGATGGCACCGACGCACTCGACCCAGCGCACCGGCCCGAAGGCCTGGCGGTACAGCGCCTCGCGAATGCGGTCCGGATCGGACTCCACTGCGACGTCGATGTTGTTGATCACCGGAATCTGCGGCGCGGCGAACGGCGTCGAGGCGAGCTTTTCCTTCAGCTTCTCAGCCGCCGGCTTCATCAGGCTCGAATGGAAAGGCGCCGACACCGGCAGCGGCAAGGTGCGCTTGGCGCCATGCGCCTTGAGCACCTCGCAGGCCTTGTCGACGGCGGCCTTGCTGCCCGCGATCACAGTCTGCACCGGATCGTTGTAATTCACGGCCTCCACCACCTCGGCGCTGCCGGCCCCGAAGCTGGCCTGCGCCTCCAGGCAGCCCGCGACCACGGCCGCGGCACTCAGGCCCAGCACGGCGGCCATGGCACCGGTGCCCGGCGGCACCGCATCCTGCATGGCCTGCGCGCGAAAGCGCACCAGCGGCGCGGCTTGCGCCAGGGTCAGGGATCCGGCGGCCACCAGCGCGGAGTACTCGCCCAGCGAATGGCCCGCCACCGCCATGGGCAAGGCGCCGCCTTCGGCGCGCCACACGCGCCAGGCCGCCACGCCCGCCACAAGCATCACCGGCTGGGTGTTCACGGTCATGGCCAGCACATCGGCCGGGCCTTCGTGGATCAGCTTGCCCAGGTCTTCGCCCATGGCATCCGATGCTTCCTTCAGTGTTTCCTGAACGGCAGGGTGGTCGCCCCAGGCATCGAGCATGCCCACAGCCTGAGAGCCCTGGCCCGGAAACACAAACGCAAAATTCTTCATGGAGGTATTCAGTTCAGACGAAAGCAGGAAGGCGTTGCTCAGAATTCCAGCAACACCGAGCCCCAGGTGAATCCGCCGCCGACGCCTTCGAGCATCAGCGTGTCGCCCTTCTTGACCTGCCCCTGCCGCACGGCGTGATCCAGCGCCAGGGGAATGGAGGCCGCCGATGTGTTGCCGTGCTGGTCGACGGTGACGACCACCTTGTCCAGCGGCAGTTTGAGCTTGCGCGCCGTGCTGTGCATGATGCGGATGTTCGCCTGGTGCGGGATCAGCCAGTCGATGTCTTCCGTGGTCTTGCCGGCCTTGGTCAACGTGGCCCGCGCTGTGTCCTCCAGCACGCCCACCGCCAGCTTGAAGACCGCCTGGCCGTCCATCTTGAGCAGAGGGTCGCCAAGGATCGCCCCGCCGGACACATGGCCCGGCACACACAGGATGCCCGTGTGCTTGCCATCTGCATGGATGTCGGTGGCCAGGATGCCCGGCGTGTCCGAGGCTTCCAGCACCACCGCCCCGGCCCCATCACCGAACAGCACACACGTGGTGCGGTCGTTGAAATCGAGCAGGCGACTGAAGATCTCGGTGCCGACCACCAGGGCCTTGCGCGAAGTGCCGGAGCGGATCAGGGCGTCCGCCACGGTCAACGCATAAATGAAGCCCGTGCACACGGCCTGCACGTCGAAGGCCGGACACCCCGCGATACCGAGCTTGCGCTGCAGGATCGTGGCGGTCGAGGGAAAGACCATGTCCGGCGTGGACGTGGCGACGATGATCAGGTCGATGTCGCCCGGCGTCGCCTGGGCGGCCGCCATGGCCCGTTGGCAGGCTTCGACGGCGAGGTCACTGGCGTACACCCCGTCGGCCACGAAATGGCGCGCCCGGATGCCCGTGCGCTCCACGATCCAGTCGTCGCTCGTCTCCACGCCGCGCGGCGCCAACAGCTCGACCATGTCGGCGTTGGTCAGGCGCTGAGGCGGCAGGCTGCTGCCAGTGCCGGTGATGCGGGCGTAACGTGTCATGCGACTGAGGGGCGAAATTTCAAAGGGTCGGAATGCTCTTGAGCTCGCTGGGCAAGGACTCCGGCGCAATCAAGGGCTTGGCGTGGGCGATGCGCTCCCGCACGTTGTCCAGCAATTTGTTGTGGGCCGCATCATAAGCCCGGCTCAGCGCATGCTCGAACGCGAACGCATCCGCCGACCCATGGCTCTTGAACACCAGGCCCTGCAGGCCGAGCAGGGCTGCACCGTTGTATCGCCGGTGATCTACGCGATTTTTAAACGACTTTAGAACCGGATAGGCAACGATAGCGGCCATTTTCCTAAAGATGTTTTTGGAAAACTCTTCCCGGATGAATCCGCTGATCATCGAGGCCAGGCCCTCGCTCGCCTTGAGCGCCACATTGCCGACAAAGCCGTCACAGACCACGATGTCCGTCGTGCCCTTGAAGACGTCATCCCCCTCGATATTGCCGAAGAAGTTCAGATCGCCGGTGTTGGACGCATTTCGCAGCAGGATGCCTGCCTGTTTGATGACTTCGCTGCCCTTGATGACTTCCTCGCCCACATTGAGCAGGCCCACGGTGGGTTCGGGGCGCCCCGTGGCCGCGGCCACCAGGGCAGAGCCCATCACAGCGAACTGCAGCAGGTGCTCGGCCGAACAATCGACATTGGCCCCCAGGTCCAGCACGGTGGTCGCACCGCCCCGGGCGTTGGGCATCTGGGTGGCGATCGCGGGACGATCGATGCCGTCCATGGTCTTCAGCACGTACCGGGCAATGGCCATGAGCGCCCCGGTGTTCCCGGCCGACACAGCCGCCTGCGCGGCACCGTCCTTGACCTGGTTGATGGCCACCCGCATCGAAGAATCCTTCTTGCGGCGCAGCGCCACCTCCACCGGGTCGTCCATGGACACGACCTCACTGGCCGGCACCACCTTGCAGCGCACGTTGTTGAGCAGCTGGGGCCAGGCATTGAAAACCTCGGGCTTGCCCACGAGCAGCAGTTGCGCCTGAGGGTGACTGGCCAGAAAGGCCATGCAGGCGGGCATGGTGACGGCCGGCCCGACATCCCCCCCCATGCAATCCACAGCGACGGTGATCATGACAACACCCCGGATCGGGTGCTTTGCGCACCCCAAGAACAAAAAAAGCCCGCATGCAGCATGCGGGCCTGTGCCTCACTGGCCAACCGGACCCCGTTCGCGACACCGCGGCGAGGTCCGTGGCGGCCCACCATCAGGCTTCGGATTTGTTTTTCAGCACCTGGCGACCACGGTAGAAGCCATTGGGGCTGATGTGGTGGCGCAGATGGGTTTCGCCGGTGGTCGGCTCCACGGCGATGCCGGGAACGTTCAGCGCGTTGTGCGAACGGTGCATGCCGCGCTTGGAGGGGGATTTTTTGTTTTGCTGAACAGCCATGGTGGGCTCCTGAAATCGGTAGGGTCAAACGGAGTGGCACAAACGGAGCCCTGAAATCGCTCCGTTCAACCGGTTGCGCGCCTGACCCGAGCACCTGAATGTGCGAATGGATACCAGCGCAAAGCCAAGCATTATAGCCCGAAGGCGGCGATACCGCCAGCCAGGGGCCCGTGGGGCGCCCGAATTTCACTTCTTGAGCTTGGCCAGTTCGGCAAACGGATTCTTCCGGGGTGCCGCCTCTTCAGGCGCCGCCTCGGGCCCGGCCGCGCCCAGAGGGATCGGCTCAGGGCACACGTCGTGCATGGGCACCAGGGGAAGTTCCATCAACAGTTCGTCCTCCAGCACATCGTGCAGGTTGGGCTTGGGCTCGAGCGCCAGCAAATCCTCTTCGCAGTCGTCGTCCTGGGCCTCGGCCGCGGCCTCATCGGCCACGAAGCGAAACCAGCGGTCCACGGTCAACGGGGTGTCCACGGGCGCGAGGCAGCGCTGGCACGTCAGGGGCACCCTGGCCTCGGCCTGCAGATGAAGCCAGACATCGGGCGTGCCGCCGGTGGCCGCCGCCCGCATCTCACCCGTGGCCTGCCAGCGCACCGGCGCAGGGGCGGCCCCATCATTCAGGGCGGCCTCGCCCTGCACACGGGGAAATGCCGAAAGGGGCTCCTCGCCCTGCAGGCTGGCGGCCGCCTGGGCGAAGGCCCGCATGTCCAGGCGCCGGGGGTTCCAGGCCGTCTTGGGGGTGTCTTTGGAGGGTAGGGACATAGTATTTCTACTATATCCCCCCCTAAGAACCGTACGTGCGCCTTTCAACGCATACGGCTCATGCACGACCACTGCGTCCACGGGTTCGTCGAGCTGCATAGCTCTACCCCGCGTACGTCAGATTAAAGTCCCCGTGCTGGGACCGGCTTGGTGACCTCCAAGCCTAGGGCGTGGATACGCCGGTGACACCATGGGTGTAGCAACACACGATTCTGCAAACTGTCCGTGCCACCCAGCCGTACTGGGACGATGTGGTGGTTGTCGAGCCTGCCTTCTTCGTGGTCCATCTCTGTTCCACAGTGCGCACATTTGCCGCTCTGGCTCATCCACAGTTCCAGCCTTTGCCCGCTCCAGACGGATTTCTTCATCCTGTCGCGTTGTAGGCCTTCCCCATAGACTTCCCATGCAGGGTCAAAGGGGTTGTATTCCCCCTTGACTTTCTTGGGGCGGACAATTTGCGTGTCTGCCAGCAGGTACAGCCGCAGCAGCATCTCCTCATTCCAGCGATTGCGCGCCGTTGCCTGGAACTCCCAGCGGCCAGAAGTGTGCTCCCAGTAATGCAGGAACACTTTCCCCCTGGTCCACCGTGAATGCCGGCGCATCCCCCACCGCCACAACCTCCAGAGAATCTGATGGTCGAGCTTGGTGAACGTCGCCTTGGCCACAGCGCCGCGATGGTATTGAGCCCAACCCCGAAGGATTGGGTTTAGCTTCGCGATCAGTACCGCTTTCGGTTGTGAGAGGTGGCTCGCGATGACATCCCGGACCTTGCCGTAGAACGCTTTCACGTTCTTCTGGCTTGGCTTGATGAGCAGTTTTTCCGAGTACTTTCGGAAATTCCACCCGAGAAAGTCAAACCCTTCGTCGATATGCACGATGCGCGTCTTCCCCGCGTGCAGTTGCAATCCTCGCTCGCGCAAGAACGCTTCCACCCAAGGCCTAACCACGGTTTCAAGCACCTCTTTCGAGTCGCCCGTCACCACGAAGTCATCGGCATACCGCACCAGATTGACCTTGGCTTTCCTTGCTTGGGCGATTCCCATTTGGCTCTGCAAGAACCGCCTGAGACCCACTTCAAGCCCGTCCAGCGTCAGGTTTGCCAGCAGCGGCGAGATGATCCCCCCTTGGGGTGTCCCCGCCTCCGTTTTCTGGAGCTGCTGTTTGTCCACCACTCCGCAGCGCAACCACTGCCCCAGCACCCGCTTGTTCATGCGAACGTTGGCGAGCAGCCAGTCGTGGTTGATGTTGTCGAAGAACCCCGTAATGTCCGCGTCCAGCACCCAGCAAGCCGAGGCTTTCTTGGATAAGGACAAGAACAATTGCTGCTGCGCGTCGTGCGTCGACCGACCTTTTCTGAACCCATACGAGTTTGGGTCGGCGTGACACTCCGCGGCGGGTTCCATAGCCAGCAAGCACAGGGCTTGCATTGCACGGTCCCGCATGGTCGGGATGCCCAAAGGGCGCTCCTTTCCATCGGCTTTTGGTATCCAAACCCGCTTTAGCGGCAGGGCCCGGTATCCGTTGGTGCTCAATCGACTAACTGCGTTCCATTTCTTTTGCGGCGTATCCCAAAGTTCGCGATCCACGCCACTGGTCCGCTTCCCTTGGTTCTCGGTCACTTTCCTGACGGCCAATGCCTTGGCTTGCCAGGATCGGGTCAGGCTCCGCTGGAGTCGTTTGACCCTGCGGAAATCCTTCGCCAGTTCTGCCTGCGCGATTCTCGATTGCGCTTTCCCTACGAAGTATTGAACAGCCTTCCAGTCAATGGAGTGCCACTCGCTCACCTCGTCCGGGGACGCAGCATCGAAATCGCTCTCGATGTAATCCATACCTTCTCCGGTTCGGTTAGGACCCGATTGAAGGCACCCATCCCCGGAGGAACAGATGCCCTCCGGGTCGGTTGTTGAAAGACGCTCACGGCTCGCGCCGTCGCACCTGTTGCAAGTCAGCAGGCTTTCACCCCGGGGCAAAGCTTGAACCCCTATGCCGCCCATTACAGACGGCCATTCGCTTTTTGCAACTTCCTCTGCCCGCTACACCATGGCCTTCGCTTGCGCTCGGGTTGCCACTACCCCGAGGGGTGATGGCGGTGCGTCGGGTTTACCTCGTTTCCCAAGATGCCCTGTCGGTCGGCAGACCGACAGATGGGGTTAGGGACTCACTATCCGCCGGATGCTCATCGGGGAACGAGTCGAGTTGTATGACACCCGACTCCCAGCATCGTGCCTTTTGGCCGCAGCTCCCCATCCCTAGGGATGAGACACAAGCGTGAGCTGACTACTGCTCGCGACGGTTCAGACGTGAGTTCACATTGCGTTTCCCATACCCTTTTCCTCGACATCCTCCTTCTGGCTTGCTTCGAAGGTCGAGCCATGCTCGCGCATGACCTGTGAGTCTTGCGGCTCAGGATGTTTATCCGCAGCTTCACACCCCCGGATTACTCCAGACGCATGTGCGGGCGAGGACACGTCGTTCCAGACGTGGTTCTGGTTGAGAACAAGACACCTTGAGCGGTGCCGCTCATAGATAGCTCTGCCGCCGAAGTCGATTGCAACGGTTTGTAAAACGCGCGCGACTCAACCTCCGAGCAGAGATTTGTGTCTCTTTTCAGCTACGAATCAGGTCCCGAGGGAGTCCGATCGAACGTTCGGAAACCCTTGTGGGGGTCCGTCAGTTGCAGCCGAGAGAGGGCCTTTCGGCTGCACAAATTGCCCCCATTTCAGAGGACGTTTCCCGCCTTCTCCATAGAGGAAACGGGCTATCGTTTTATGTCGTCATGTAGACGACTATGAAGCGACTTCGAGTCGCACCATCCGGGCAGTGTAAAAGAATGCAGGGAGAATACCGGGATGACCACCGCTTCCGATCCGTCATCCCATCCCTCGGCCCGCGCCCTCATCCTCGGCTCCACATCGCGCTACCGCCACGAGTTGCTGTCCCGCCTGGGCTTGCCCTTCGAGGCGGTCGCCCCCGACGTCGATGAAACCCCGCAAGCCGGGGAAAAACCCGCCGATCTGGCGCTTCGCCTCGCCATCGCCAAGGCCCGCGACGTCGCGCAGCGCCACCCGCAGGCCGTGGTGATCGGCAGCGACCAGGTGGCCGACCTGGCTGGCGAGCCGCTGGGCAAGCCGGGCACCCATGAACGCGCGGTGGCCCAGCTCAGGCGCATGCGAGGCCAGACCGTGGTGTTCCAGACCGCGCTGGCGGTGGTGTGCCAGGCCACCGGCTTTGAACACAGCGACATCGCCGCGGTGCGCGTGGTGTTCCGCGACCTGAGCGACGACGAGATCGAGCATTACCTGCGGGCAGAGCAACCCTATGACTGTGCCGGCAGCGCCAAAAGCGAGGGCCTGGGCATTGCCCTGCTCGAACGCATCGACAACGACGATCCGACCGCCCTGGTGGGCCTGCCGCTCATCCGCACCTGTCGCCTGATTCGAGCCGCCGGAGTAAAACTGCTATGAGCACTCACTCCGAAGATCGCGGCACGCTCTACCTCGTGCCCACCCCGCTGGACTTCGGCATCGCGCAGGACGCCCCCTCGTCGCTGGCCGAATGGCTGCCGGCTGAAACCCTCGCCACGGCCCGGCGGCTCACGCACTGGATCACCGAAAACGCCAAGAGCACGCGGGCGTTTCTCAAGCGGGTGGACGCCCTCGGTGGCTTGGCCGAACCCCTGCAGGCCCAAAAAATTGCCGAACTGCCCCGTGCGGCCCACAAGAAGGGCGACCATGCTCCACAGGCGGAAGGTGACGCGCAGGCCCGCGAGCTGCTGGCCCCCGCCCTGCTCGGACACGACATCGGCCTGGTCAGCGAAGCCGGCATGCCCGCGATTGCCGACCCTGGCAGTTCCATCGTGCGCGCGGCGCACGCACTGGGGCTGCGCGTCGTGCCGCTCACGGGGCCTATTTCGCTCATGCTGGCCCTGGCGGCCAGCGGATTGAACGGGCAAAGCTTCGCGTTTGTCGGCTACGTGCCCCAGGACACCAGCGAGCGCACCCGGCGGCTGCGCGAACTGGAGAGCCTGGCCCTGAAGACCGGGCAGACGCAGATCCTCATCGAAACGCCCTACCGCAACGCGGCCCTGCTGCAGGCCCTCCTGCAGACACTGCACCCCCACACACGCCTGGCCGTGTGCGGCGCGCTCACGCTGCCTCAGCAGGTCTGTCGCAGCGCGCTGGTGCAGGACTGGAAACGCAAGCCGCCGGCCCTGGCCGGCGAGCTGCCGCTGGAGGCACCTTGCGTGTTTCTGCTGGGCCGGTAAGCCCTTGAAAAATCAGACGTCCAGACGTTTCAGGTGCGCACGCACCGATGCGCTGAGCTCGGCATTGGCCAAGGCCAGATCGATGGTGGCCTCCAGGAAGCCCTCCTTGCTGCCGCAGTCGTAGCGTTTGCCGGCGTACCGGAAGGCCTGCACCTTTTCCTGGCCGATCAGGGCCGCGATACCGTCGGTGAGCTGGATCTCGCCCCCGGCGCCCCGCGGCTGCCGGCGAATGCTCTCGAACACCGCCGGCGTGAGGATGTAGCGGCCGGCCACAGCCAGTGTGGACGGTGCCACGTCAGGCGCCGGCTTCTCTACCATCGCGAACACCTCGGCCAGCGCCTGATTGGCGCCGTGCACATCGACGACGCCATAGCGGCGGGTCTCGGCACGCGGCACGTCCTGCACCGCGAGCACCGTGCCGGGGCTGGACTCGTAAGCCTGCACCATCTGCTGCAGCACGGTGGCACCGCCCTGGGCCTGGTCCTGGCCCATCATCAGGTCGTCGGCCAGCAGCACGGCGAACGGCTCGTTGCCGACCAGCCGTTCGGCGCAGAGCACCGCATGGCCCAGGCCCAGCGCCCGAGGCTGTCGCACGTAGACGCAGTCCATGTCGTCGGGCTTGATGGAGTGCACCAGTTCCAGCAGGGCAGACTTGCCTGCGGCTTCCAGCTCCATCTCCAGTTCGTACGCGGTGTCGAAGTGGTCTTCGATCGCGCGCTTGTGGCGCCCTGTCACGAAGATCATCTCGCGGATGCCGGCGGCGTAGGCCTCCTCCACGGCGTACTGCATCAGCGGCTTGTCCACCACCGGCAGCATCTCCTTGGGAATTGCCTTGGTGGCGGGCAGGAAACGGGTGCCCAGGCCACCCACGGGAAATACGGCTTTGCGGATCGTCATCTTGGTTTGGCTCGCTCGTTCGTGAAGAAAGGCTCACCATGTTAACGGCGCACACGCCGGCGTCCATCGAAAGGCTACACTGCAGCGGATTGAAAGCGGGGCACACGCCCCACCGGTTCAACCCACACCCATCTGGCATGAGCATCACCCCCGTCATCCTTTGCGGCGGCTCCGGCACCCGTCTGTGGCCCTTGAGCCGCCAAAGCTTTCCCAAGCAGTTCGTGCCCCTCGTCGGTGACAAAAGCCTGCTGCAGCTGACCCTGGACCGCCTCGCCTGGTGCGACAACCCGGTCATCTGCGTGGCCGCCGAAGACCATCGTTTCCTCGTGGCCGATGCCATCGAAGCGGAGAACGTGCCCGGGCAGGTGCTGCTCGAGCCGGCGGCGCGCAACACCGCCGCCGCCATGGCACTGGCCGCCCTGCTTGCCCGCGCCAAGGACAACGCCGACCCCCTGCTGCTGTTCTGCCCCTCCGACCACCACATTCCGGACGCCGCGGCCTTCGCCGAGACCGTCCGCCAGGGCGTGCCCGCGGCCGAGGCCGGCGCGATCGTCACCTTCGGCGTGATGCCCAGCTTCCCCAGCAGCGCCTATGGCTACATCCAGCAGGGCGACCACCGCGCCGATGGCAGCCGCAAGGTGGCCCGCTTCATTGAAAAACCCGCACCGGCCGCCGCCCAGGCCCTGCTGCTGCAGGGCAATGTGCTGTGGAACGCGGGCATCTTTCTCGCGCGCGCCAGCACGCTGCTCGCCGCGCTCGGGCAGCACGCCGCCGACATCCTGCAGGCGTGCGAACAGGCCATGGCAAAGACCCGGCAAGACCAGGTGGGACAGATCCACTTCGTTCGCCCCGAAGCCGAACCCTTCCTGGCCTGCCGCTCGCAGAGCATCGACTACGCGGTGATGGAGCCGCACGACGACGTGGCCGTGGTGCCCTTCCAGGGCCAGTGGAGCGACGTCGGCAGCTGGAACGCGGTGGCCGAACTGAGCACCGCCGACGGCGAAGGCAACCGCGTCACCGGGCAGGGCCACGCGCTGAACGCGCGCAACACCTTCATCCACGCGCCGGACCGCACGGTGGTGGCCCTGGGCACGCAAGACCTGCTGATCATCGACACCCCGGACGCCCTGTTGGTGGCCCAGCGGGACCATGCCGAACAGGTCAAGGACGTGGTCGCCCACCTCTCGCAGCGCAAGGTGCCGCAGGCGGCGATGCACCGCCGCGTGGCGCGGCCCTGGGGCTGGTACGACAGCGTGGACATGGGCGAGCGCTTCCAGGTCAAGCGCATCGGCGTGAAGCCGGGCGCCTCGCTCAGCCTGCAGAAGCACCACCACCGCGCCGAGCACTGGATCATCGTCAAGGGCACGGCCGAAGTCACGCGCGGACAGGAGGTCTACCTGCTGTCGGAAAACCAGTCGACCTACATCCCCATCGGCGAAGTGCATCGTCTGCACAACCCCGGCAAGATGGTGCTGGAGATGATCGAGGTCCAGTCGGGCAGCTACCTCGGCGAGGACGACATCGTGCGGCTGGAGGACATCTACGGCCGCCAGCCCGACCCCGCCAACAAGAAGTAAAAGAATGAAAGTTCTGCTCACCGGCGGCGCCGGCTACATCGGCAGCCACACAGCCGTGGCCCTCATCGAAGCCGGCTTCGAGCCGGTGTTGCTGGACAACTTCGCCAACAGCCACCCGGTGGTGCTGGAGCGTCTCGCGCGGATCACCGGCCAGACGATGCCGCTCGAACAGGGCGACGTGCTGGACACGCCCTGGCTCGAGGCCGTGCTGCGCCGCCACCGCCCCGTGGGTGTGATCCACTTCGCCGGCGACAAGGCCGTGGGTGAGAGCGTGGCGCTGCCCCTGAAGTACTTTCACAACAACATCGGCGGCGCGGTCAGCCTGCTGCGCGCGATGGAGACCGTGCACGCGGAAGACCCGTCGCTGGCGCCCACGCTGGTGTTCTCCAGCAGCGCGACGGTGTACGGCGACCCGGCCACCGTGCCCATCACCGAAGACTTTCCGCGCAGCCACACCAACCCGTACGGCCACAGCAAGCTGGTCATCGAAGACATGCTCACCGCCCTGTGCGCGGCCCGCCCGGCCTGGCGCGTGGGCACGCTGCGCTATTTCAATCCGGTCGGCGCCCACCCCAGCGGCCTGATCGGCGAAGACCCGGCAGGCATTCCCAACAACCTGATGCCCTATGTGGCGCAGGTGGCGGTGGGCCAGCGTGAGCACCTCAACGTGTATGGCAACGACTACCCCACGCCCGACGGCACGGGCGTGCGCGACTACATCCATGTGCAGGACCTGGCCGCCGGCCACGTGGCTGCCATCCAGGCGCTGCTGCGCCGCGGCGAGAGCTTCACGGTGAACCTGGGCACGGGCAACGGCCACAGCGTGCTGGACGTGGTGCGCGCCTTCGAGAAGGCCAGCGGCCGGCCGGTGCCCTACAAGATCGCGCCGCGCCGCGCGGGTGACGTGGCCCAGTGCTGGGCCGATCCGGCGCTGGCCCTGCGCCTGCTGGGCTGGCAGGCGAAACACACGCTCGACCAGATGTGCGCCGATGCCTGGCGCTGGCAGAGCGCCAACCCCCAGGGCTACCGGGGCTGAGCGCCCCCTTCTTGGGGCCTCACTTCAGCTGCACACCGGCGGCACGGGCCGCCAGGAACATGCCTTCACCGATGCTGGCGCCGAAGCGCTTGGCCAGGCGCAGGCCCACGTTCTCGCGGCGCGTGTAGTCCACGATCTCCTCGGCCTTGACGATCTCGCGCGCCACGTAGTCGAGGTTGCCCAGGCCGTCGGCGAGCCCGAGCGCCACCGCCTGCTGACCGTTCCAGACCAGGCCACTGAAGGTGTCGCCGTTTTCCTTCAGGCGGTCGCCGCGGCCCTTCTTCACCACGCCGATGAACTGGGCGTGGATCTCGCCCAGCATGGCCTGGATGTAGGCTTTCTGCGCCTCGTCCTGCGGGCTGAACGGGTCCAGCATGGCCTTGTTGGCACCGGCCGTCATGAGGCGGCGCTCGATCCCGAGCTTGTCCATCAGGCCGGTGAAGCCGAAGCCGTCCATGAGCACGCCGATGCTGCCGACCAGGCTGGCCTTGTCCACATAGATGTCGTCCGCCGCCGCGGCGATGTAATAGGCGGCCGAGGCACAGGTTTCCTCCACCACCGCGTACACCTTCTTGCCGTGCAGGCCTTTGAGGCGGGTGATCTCGTCATTGATGATGCCGGCCTGCACCGGGCTGCCGCCCGGCGAGTTGATCAGCAGCACCACCGCCTGCGCGCCCTCGTCCTCGAACGCGGAGCGCAGGGAAGCCACCACGTACTCCGCGCTGGCTTCGGCACCGCTGGCGATCTCGCCCTTGATGTCGACCACCGCCGTGTGCGGGGTGCTCACCGTGGTGGTGGTGTTGCTGTTGTAGACGAACCAGGCAATGGCGCCGAACACCGCCAGCCAGAGCAGCCGGCTGAACATCTTCCAGCGGCGCGCGGACTGCTGCTCGCGAATGGTCGCAAACACCAGTTTCTCGAGGGTGGCGCGCTCCCAGGCGACGCCCGGCGTGCGGTCGCTGGAGGCGTTGGCGGACGGGCCGGGGAAATCGTCGTTCATGGTCGAAGGCTCTCAGAATTCAAGGGGTTTGAGGTGGTATTGTGACCGCCAGTGGACCACCCCGTCGTGCTCCACCAGCTCGATCTTGACCAACCCGCCCCGGCACGGGCCACCCTGGCAGGCGCCGGTGTCGGGCTCGTACACCGCGCCGTGCGTGGCGCACAGCAGCCAGCGGCCGCTGTCGTCGAAAAAGCGGTCGGGCTGCCAGTCCATCTCCATCGCCACATGGCTGCAGCGGTTCAGGTAGGCGTGAGGCTGCCCCAGATAGCGGATCGCAAACGCGCGGCAGGTCTGGCCGGCGTACACCACGTCGAACGACACGGCGCGCCCCCCATCGACCAGGTCCCGGCTGTTGCACAGCGCGTAGACCGGATCGTCGGTGGGCATGTTCATGGCGGGCTCAGGCGTTGGCGTTCAGCCAGTCGTGCAGCTCGCGCACCGAATGCGCCACGTGCAAGGGGTTGAGCTCGCCGAAGGACGTCGGCTCGTGCGCACCGTAGCTCACGCCAACGCTCGCGCAGCCCGCGTTGACGGCCATCTGCAGGTCGTGCGTGGTGTCGCCGATCATCAGGGTGCGCTCGGGCGCCACGCCGAACTCGCGCATCAGCTCGTGCAACATGCGGGGATGGGGCTTGCCGGCGGTCTCGTCGGCGGTGCGCGATCCGTCGAACACGCCTTGCAGCTCCACCGTCTGCAGCACCTCGTTGAGGCCTGCCCGGCTCTTGCCGGTGGCCACCGTCAACCAGTGGTGTCGGCTTTTGAGCTCGGCCAGCAGCGGCAACACCCCCTCGAACAGGCTCAGCTCGTGCTGCGCCGCCATGTAGTGATGGCGGTATCGCTGGCCCAGTTGCGGGTACCGGTCGGGCGGCACGTCGGGCGCGGCGTGGGCCAGGGCCTGCATGAGACCCATGCCGATCACGTAGCTGGCTGCCTCGCGCGTGGGCGGCGCACCGCCGACGTCCACCACCGCCAACTGGATGCAGCGGGTGATGAGCGCCGTGGAATCGAACAGGGTGCCGTCCCAGTCGAAGGCGATGAGATCGAATTGCCGTGGGCGCATGGGGTCAGGCACAGAGGGTTTGCGCATGGTGGCGCAGGTGGTCTTCGATGAAGCTGGCGATGAAGTAGTAACCGTGGTCATACCCCTCGTGCCGGCGCAGCGTGAGCGGCTGGCCCGCCTGCTTGCAGGCTGCCTCGAACAGGTGCGGGTGCAACTGGGCGGCCAGGAAATTGTCGGCCAGGCCCTGGTCGATCAGCAAGGGCGGTGCCTTGCGCCCAGCCTTCACGAGCTCGGTGGCATCGTGCCCGGCCCAGGCGGCGCGGTCGGCCCCCAGGTAGCCGCCGAAGGCTTTCTCACCCCACGGACACTGCATCGGTGCGGCGATCGGCGCAAACGCCGAGACGCTCTGGTACAGCCCGGGGTGGCGCAAGGCCAGCGTGAGCGCACCATGGCCGCCCATGGAGTGGCCGAAGAGGCCGACGCGGTCCGCCCGGGCGGGGAACTGAGAAAGCACCTGCTCGCGCAGCTCTTTCGTGACCCAGCTCTCCATGCGGAAATGCGCCGCCCACGGCGCCTGCGTGGCGTCGAGGTAGAAACCCGCGCCGTGGCCGAAGTCCCAGGCCGCGCTGGCACCCTCGATGCCGGTGTCGCGCGGGCTGGTGTCGGGCGAGACCAGCATCAGGCCCAGCTCGGCCGCCACGCGCTGCGCGCCGGCCTTGATGGCGAAGGTCTCCTCGGTGCAGGTCAGGCCCGCCAGGTAGAACAGCACCGGCACCGGGCCCTGCGCGGCCTGCGGCGGCACGAACACGCCGAACTTCATCGGCAGGCCGATCTCGGTCGAGGCATGGCGGTAGAAGCCCTGCACGCCGCCGAAGCAGCGGTGCTCGCTCAAGGTCTCCAGGGCCATCAGAACTCCACGACGGCGCGGATGGACTCGCCGCGCTTCATGAGCGCAAAGCCTTCGTTGATGTCGGCCAGCTTGAGCTTGTGGGTGATCAGGTCGTCGATGTTGATCTTGCCGTCCATGTACCAGTCCACGATCTTGGGCACGTCGGTGCGGCCGCGCGCGCCACCGAAGGCCGAACCCTCCCATTTGCGGCCGGTGACCAGCTGGAACGGGCGCGTGCTGATCTCGGCGCCGGCTTCGGCCACGCCGATGATGATGCTGCGGCCCCAGCCCTTGTGCGTGCACTCCAGCGCCTGGCGCATCACCTGCGTGTTGCCGATGCACTCGAAGCTGTAGTCGGCCCCGCCGTCGGTGAGCTGCACGATGGCGTCGACCACGTTCTCCACCTCCTTGGGGTTGATGAAGTGCGTCATGCCGAACTTGCGCGCCATCTCCTGGCGGGCCGGGTTGAGGTCCACGCCGATGATCTTGTCCGCGCCCACCATCTTCGCGCCCTGGATCACGTTCAGGCCGATGCCGCCCAGGCCGAACACCACCACGTTGGCGCCCGCCTCCACCTTGGCGGTGAAGATCACCGCACCGATGCCGGTGGTGACGCCGCAGCCGATGTAGCAGACCTTGTCGAACGGTGCGTCTTCACGGATCTTGGCCAGCGAGATCTCGGGCGCCACGGTGTAGTTGCTGAAGGTGCTGGTGCCCATGTAGTGAAAGATGGGCTTGCCGTCCAGGCTGAAACGGCTGGTGGCGTCGGGCATCAGGCCCTTGCCCTGCGTGCCGCGGATCAGCTGGCACAGGTTGGTCTTGCGGCTCAGGCAGAACTTGCACTGGCGGCATTCGGGCGTGTACAGCGGGATGACGTGGTCGCCCTTCTTGAGCGTGGTCACGCCCGGGCCCACGTCCACCACGATGCCCGCGCCTTCGTGGCCCAGGATGGCCGGGAAGATGCCCTCGGGGTCCGCGCCCGAGAGCGTGTAGTAATCGGTGTGGCAGATGCCGGTGGCCTTGATCTCGACCAGCACTTCGCCGAATTTCGGACCCTGCAGGTCCACGGTTTCAATGGTCAGGGGCTGGCCTGCTTTCCAGGCCACGGCGGCTTGCGTCTTCATGGTGTGCTCTGCTCGGAGGTTGTGAAATCGGTCACGAGGTTACCGCAGATCACATACCCTCCGACGCACAGCGCCCATCCCTCACTCCGTCTTGGCGCCGCCCTTGAACCATTGGCCGATCAGGGCGCGCTCTTCCTCGGTGAGCCCGGTCGCGTTGTTCATCGGCATCAGCCGCGTGACCACCGCCTGCTGGTACACCGCCTGCGCGTGCTGCTTGAGCCCGTCGGCCGTGTCCAGCCGCACGTTCTTGGACTGCAGCGCCTCGCCGTGGCACATCACGCAGCGCTGGTCGATCACCGGCTTGACCTGTGCGTAGCTCACGGTGGCGGGCACCGCCACGGCCTGCACCGAGGCCGGCCTGAGCCAGACGATGAGCGCGATCAGCACCACCACGCCCGCCACGGCATAAGGCCAGGGGTGTGGGTTGCGGCCCAGCTTGTAACCGTGGCGCATCACGAAGAACTGGCGGATCGCCGCGCCGGCAAACATCATGCCGATCAGGATCAGCCAGTTGTAGGGGTGCGTGTAGGTGAAGCTGTAGTGGTTGCTCAGCATCGCGAACAGCACCGGCAACGTGAAGTAGGTGTTGTGCACGCTGCGCTGCTTGCCGCGCTTGCCGTGGATGGGATCGACCGGACGGCCGGCCTTGAGGTCGGCCACCACCGTGCGCTGGCCCGGGATGATCCAGAAGAACACGTTGGCGCTCATGGCGGTGGCGATCATCGCGCCCATCAGCAGGAAGGCCGCGCGCCCGGCGAACAGCTGGGTGGCCAGCCAGGCCGCCGCGCACACCAGCACCAGCACCAGCGCGCCCACCTTGGCGTCGCCGTTCTCCTTCTGGCCCAGCGTGCGGCAGATCGCGTCGTACAGCAGCCAGAACACCACGAGGAAACCCAGTGCGGTGGCGATCGCCGCAGCCGGCGACCACTCGAACACCTTGGGGTCGATCAGGTAGACGCTCGGGCTCCAGAGGTAGGAAATGAGAAACAGCGCGAAGCCCGAGAGCCAGGTGGAGTAGCTCTCCCAGTAGAACCAGTGCAGGTGGTCGGGCAGCTTGGGCGGCGAGACCGCGAACTTCACCGGGTGGTAGAAACCGCCGCCATGCACGGCCCAGAGCTCACCGCTGACGCCGTCCTTCTTGAGCTGCTCGTCCTCCGGGGGGGTCAGGCTGCTGTCGAGAAAAACGAAATAGAAGGAAGAGCCAATCCAGGCAATGGCCACGATCACGTGCAGCCAGCGAAGCAGCAGATTGGCCCAGTCGAGCAGGTAAGTTTCCATGGCACCTCAAGGCAAGGTCAGGGCTTGCGACTCACCACCGCGGGCGCTCTGAGTCGGCTGAGGGCCGCGATTGGGTGTTCCTGGAACACCTGCTCCGCTGCGACCGGTCGGCCAAAGTGTATACACTTTTTGAGAACATTCAAGAGGTCAAATGCGCATCGGACGTGGTTTCGCAGACTAGCAACAACTGCGCCACCACCGAGGCGGCGATCACGGCGGGCGCCTTGCCCTGAATGCCCGGCAGGCCGATGGGACAGGTGATGCGCGAGAGCTCGGCCTCGCTGAAGCCGCGCTGGCGCAGGCGGCGCCGGAAGGTCGCCCACTTGGTCTTGCTGCCGATGAGCCCCACGAAGCCCAGATCGCCGTGCTGCCGCTGCCGCTGCAGGCAGGCCGCCACGATGTCGAGGTCTTCGGCGTGCGAGAAGCTCATGATCAGCACGCTGGAACGCGGCGCCAGATCGCGCACCGCGAGCTGCACCGGTTCGGAATACTCCGTGCGCACACTGGGCGGCAGGTCGTGCGGGAACACCTCATCGCGGCTGTCGATCCAGGTCACGTCGAACGGCAGCGGCGCCAGCGCCTGCACCAGGGCGCGGCCCACGTGACCGCCGCCGAACAGCGCCAGCGGCGCATGGCCGTGGGTCAGGCGCCGGCGCAGCGCCTCGCGGCAGGACGCATCCACAGGCTCGAAATGCAGCACCAGGGCCCCGCCGCAGCATTGGCCCAGGCTGGGCCCCAGGGTGACCGCCTGCGACCAGGGGGCGAACCGCTCAGCGGCCCCGCGCCCCAGTGCCTCGCGCGCATGGCGCATCGCATCCCACTCCAGGTGGCCGCCCCCGATGGTGCCGACCGCACCGCCCGCCGCTCCGGCGAACACCGCCATCCACGCGCCGGTTTCGCGCGGCACGGAGCCGCGCGTCGCGCCGACCGTCACCAGCACGGCGCGCTCCGTCGCCAGACGCAATAAAAAGGCTTCGAGGTCTGAGAGCATCTGTGGCGCCGACGTCAAAAAAGATGTATGGATACGTAATCGCGATCGAGGACACCCAGTATCCGCCGTACTGTACCCACGCTCTGCTGAAAACACCCATACACTTCATCCGCCTCGGCATATGGTCCCACCGAAGGTCCCGCCCGGCCCCCGATCCCTTTGCAGGTCAGCCACCATGAGAG
>NZ_JBWKZH010000055.1:0-39475 GCF_059424305.1 Hydrogenophaga sp. GW456-12-10-14-TSB4
ACCCCCACCGAGACCTCCCCCATGGACATGCGTCAGTTGCGGTATTTCGTGCAGATCGTTGAAAGCGGCAGCCTGGCCAAGGCGTCGCGCCAGCTGTTCATCGCGCAACCGGCGCTGAGCAAACACATGGCCCACCTGGAAGAAGAGATCGGCAAGGCCCTGCTGGTGCGCTCCTCGCGCGGCGTGGTCCCCACCAACAACGGCGTGGCGCTCTACCACCACGCCAAGTTCATGCTGCGCCAGCTGGAGCAGGCGGTCGCGGTGGCGCGCCAGGAAACCGCCTCGTTGAGCGGGCGCGTCTCCATCGGCCTGGCGCCCACCACCGCGTGCCAGGTCGGCCTGCCGCTGCTGGAGCACCTCAAGGACAAATTCCCGGGCGTGCAGCTGAACGTGATCGAGGGACTGAGCGGCCACCTGGAGTACATGGCCAGCGTCGGCCAGCTGGACCTGGCCATCCTGTTCGGGCCGAACGCCGCCTCGGACATGGACGTGGAGCCCCTGCTGGAGGAAGAGATGTTCGTGGTGCTCGCCGCGAACAGCGAACTCGTCGAGCCGGGGCGCGAGGCGCTGACCTTGCGCGAGGCCGCGCAGCTGCCGCTGATCCTGCCCAGCCTGCGCCACGGCCTGCGCCGCCGCCGCATCGAGCTGGAGTTCGAGCGCGCCGGCCTGCCGCTGGACGCGGTGGCCGAGCTCGATTCGCTGCCGCTGCTCATGACCTGCGTCGAACGCGGCCTGGGCGCGACCATCCAGCCCCGCGCCGCGCTGCACGTGCTGGGCAACCAGCCCGACCGCTGGCGTTGCCTGCACATCGCCGACGTGGAGGTGAAACGGCCCAACTACCTCTATGCACTGCCCCCCACCAAGCTTTCGCCCTGCACGGCGGCGGTGCGCGACGAGCTGCACATCGTCGTGCGGCAGCTGGTCGAGTCGGGCGACTGGCAGGGCGTCACCCTGCCCGCCGAGGCGCTGGCGGCCTGAAGCCTCGCCCCCGCGGCGCGGGGCATCACTTGTGGCTATAGCCGGTGCAGGAAATCGGTAGTTTTCGCGCAGGGCGCCCCTGCGTAGCATCCCGGCGACCCCCCAACGAAAGGCCCCGAGTGATGCAGAGAAAGTTCCCCAAGCTGTTCGAGCCCGTGCGCATCGGCAAGGTGCGCATGAAGAACCGGATCGCCATGGCCCCCATGGGCTTCCCGGCCCTGAGCGACTTCGCCGGCCTGCCCACGCAGCGCTACGTTGACTACTTCACCGAGCGCGCGCGCGGCGGCGTGGGCCTGCTGCTCACCGGCATGCTCAAGGTGGAAGACAACATCGAACACTCCACGCGCAAACGCGGGCCGATCCGCGACGAATTCATCCGCCCCTTCGCCGACCTCACCGAGGCCGCCCACGCGCTGGGCGCGAAGATCTTCGGCCAGTTGTCGGCCGGCTTCGGCCACCAGGCGCGCCCGGGTTCAGTGCGCGGCGGGCCGGTGTCCGCCTCGGCCATCCCCAACTTCGGCGACACCAGCGTGACCTGCCGGGCCCTGACCACCGAGGAAGTGCAACAGCTCGTGAAGGCCTTCGGCAACGCGGCCGAAATCTTCGCGCGCGCCGGCGTGGACGGCGTGGAACTGCACGGCCACGGCGGCTTCCTGCTCGACCAGTTCACCACCTCGCTGTGGAACCGGCGCGACGACCAGTACGGCGGCGACCTGGCCGCGCGCATGCGCTTTCCCATCGAGGTGCTGCAGGAGATCAAGCGCCGCGTGGGACCCGACTTCCCCGTGACCTACCGCTACGGCCTCAAGCACTACATGAAGTCGTTCACCCAGGCGGCGCTGCCTGGCGAAAACTTCGTCGAAGTGGGCCGCGACATCGACGAAGGCCTGGAAATGGCCCGGCGCCTGCAGGACGCCGGCTTCGACGCCCTGGCCGTGGACGCGGGCACGCTCGCCGGCCACTACTGGGCCCACCCGCCCATGTACCAGAAGCACGGCTGCCTGCTGGACATGGCGGCGATGGTCAAGGAAGTGGTCGAGATCCCGGTGCTCGCCGTGGGCCGGCTCGACATCCCCGACATGGCGGAGCAGGCCCTGGTGGACGGCAAGGCCGACATGGTCTCGCTCGCGCGCGGCCTGCTGGCCGACCCGTACTGGCCCACCAAGGTGCTGCAAGGCCGCGTCGACGACATCCGCCCCTGCATCGGCTGCCACCAGGCCTGCACCGAGGCCTACAACGGCCGCGAGATCAACTCCTGCACGGTCAACCCGGCCGCCGGGCGCGAGAAGGCCTACGAGCTGCGGCCGGCCGAGACGGCCCGCACGGTGCTGGTGGTCGGCGGCGGCATCGCGGGCATGGAAGCCGCGCGCGTGTCGGCCACGCGCGGCCACGCGGTCACCCTGTTCGAGAAGGGCGATGCGCTGGGCGGCCACCTGCTCGAAGCCGGCGTGCCCGACGACAAGAAAGATGTGGAGCGGCTCAACCAGTGGTACCTGCGGCAGCTCGACAAGCTGGGCGTGAACGTGCGCCTGCACACCGAGGTGACGGCCGAACTCGTCGAGCGCGAACGCCCCGAGGTGGTGGTGGTGGCCAGCGGCTCGCGGGACGTGGTGCCGCGCCTGCCGGGTGTGCACAAGCCCCATGTGATCACCACCACCGAAGCGCTGCTGGAGAAGAAGCCCACGGGCGCGCGGGTGGTCGTGGTGGGCGCGGGCGAGAACGGCTGCGAGGCGGCCCTCTGGCTGGCGAAGAAGGGCCGCGAGGTGACGCTGGTCGAGATGCAGTCCCGCCCCATGGCGGCACCGGTGGCGCGCGCCAACAAGAACATGCTGCTCGATTCGCTGGCCCTGCACCAGATCCCGATCCGCACCGACACCACGCTGATGGAAGTGCTGGACGACGCGGTAATGGTGAAGGAGCAGGACGGCAGCCTGGTGCGCATCGACTGCGACACCGTGGTCCTGGCGGTCGGGCTCAAGGCCGACGACCAGCTCCACCAACAGCTGATGGGCAGCCTGGCCGCGCCCCTGTACGCCATCGGCGATTGCCAGGAGCCGCGCAACATCATGCGCGCCATCTGGGAAGGCTTCGAGGTCGGGCGCACGGTCTGACGCCGCCGCCACGAAAACCCACAACAGGAGACATTGCATGCACCACACGATCAAGACAACGCTGCTGGCCTGGGCCTCCTGCCTGGGCCTGTCCCTCGCACCCCAGGGGGCGGTGGCCCAGGACTTTCCCACGCGCCCGGTCACGATGACCGTCGGCTACGGCGCCGGCGACAACATGGACCTCATGGCCCGCGTGCTGGCCACGCGCGTCGAGAAGATCCTGGGCCAGCCCTTCGTCGTCATGAACAAGCCCGGCGCGGCGGGCGCGGTGGCGCTCGGCAGCCTGGCCAAGGAAAAACCGGACGGCTACCAGCTCGGGGTCGTGATCGACACGCCCCTGGACCGGTTGCCCCTGCTGCGCAAGCTGCCCTACAAGATGGACGACTTCGTGCCCGTCCTGCAGTTCGCCTCCGGGGCGACGGGTGTGGTCGTCAAGGCCAGTTCACCCTGGAAGACCTTGCCCGAGTTCATCCAGTACGCCCGCGAGAACCCGGGCAAGGTGACCTACACGACCACCGGCGTGGGCAGCACCATGCACGTGGCCTTCCAGTACATCGAGAAGCAGGCCGGCATCGAATGGATCCACGTGCCCTACCCCGGCGCCAAACAGGGCCTGACCGCGGTGATGGGCGGGCATGTGACGGCGGCGGTGGGCTCGACCCAGTGGGCACCCGAGGTGAACGACGGCTCGCTGCGCCTGCTGGCCACCATCGGCGAACAGCGCATGAAAGCCTTTCCGGCGGCCCCCACCATCCGTGAGCTGGGCTACAACTTCGGCGCCGCGTCCGCCAGCCTGATTGTGGTTCCCAAGGGCACGCCGCCAGCGGTGGTGAAGAAACTCGGCGACGCCTTCCGGCAGGCCATGGACGATCCGGAGTTCGTGCGGCTGATGAACAACATCCACCTGGAGGCGGTCCACCGCAACAGCGACGAGGCGAAGAAATACCTGGAAGACATCGCCCGGGATTTCGCCAAGGTGATCGTGGATTTGAAGATCCCGACCGAGTTCGACAGCAAGTAGGTGCGCCCGGGTACCTCGATGCTCATTTGACAGGCACCCTGTCGCAGGGCCAGAAGGGCCGCGCCCTGCGGCGGTTGTTCCTGCGGTTATCCACAAGATTGGGCACAGTCGCGGTGGACAATCCGGCGGCCGGTCGAGCGGCACTACAACCCGTGGTCGTCATCCATCTTTTGAAGCGCGGCGGGCGGCACGCCCGTGTTGAAGGTGAGCAGTTGCAGGTGCTGGCGCAGCTCATGCCAGCCGGTCTTGACCTGCCCGCCGAGCCGTTCCTCTGCGACCACATGGCAGCGTCCCTTGTGGGCGTGCAGCACCTCGGAGATGTCGCCCTCCCCAGGCTTCTTGCAGAAGACCGCGGCACCCTCGTCGGCGTCGTCGATCCAGGTGCCGCAAACGTCGCAACAGAGAATCGGAACGGTCCGGTGGCCCTTGTTCATGACCTTGATCATCGCCCCTCCTGTGACAGGGTGAGTGAATGTCTCCGCCATCCATCTTTTCATGCCTGCCCCTCTCTGGGCATGGGTACAAATCCCGATCTGATGCAGAAGACGCCACAAGAAGCGGGTGGCCCTTACACCGCCGGAAATGAAAAAGCCCCGCGTCAGCGGGGCTTTTCTTTGTGCATGGGGTGGGGTGGCTGATGGGACTCGAACCCACGACAACAGGAATCACAATCCTGGACTCTACCAACTGAGCTACAGCCACCGCAAGCTAAGCATTATAGCCCGAACCGGAGGCCTCTCAGCGAGGGGCCGCCGAAGTGGCCACAGGCTCCGGCACCAGGATGCGGACCTTGAAGCGTTCCTTGAGCGCATCGACGTAGGCTTCGTTCTCGGCCGAGGCCCACCACTGGTTGTACTGCTGCACCTCCTGAGCCAGGGCCGGCGCGGCGCGCAGGTCGCGCGGCAGCACCTTCTCGACCTTCACGACGGCGTAGCCCTGGTCGGGCAGGTTCACGCCCACCCAGGCGGGCAAGGTCTTCGGGTCGGCGCTCAGGGCAGCCGTCAGCACCGGCTGCGCCAGGCCTTGCGGGTTCTCGCGCGAGACCACCACGGCATTGCCCAGGCCCTTGGCCTCACCGCCCGACTTCCAGGCCTGCAACTGCTTCTCGCCTTCCGCGCGCGCCAGCTCGGCCGTGCGTTGGGCGACCAGACGGGCACGCACCTGATCGCGCACTTCGGCCAGAGGCTGGGTGTGCGCGGGCGAGTGCTTCACCACGCGGCCAGACACCAGCTGACCCGAGCCGGTGTCGATCGCTTCGGTGTTGCGCTTCTTGTCGATCGACTCGGTGTCGAACAGGGCGCCAAGCAGGCGTTCGTTGGTCAGCACACCCGTGGCGCCGGGCTGGGCGTGGCGTTGCACCGTGGCCTTGCGGATTTGCAGTTTCAGGCGATCGGCCGCGGGTTGCAGGGAATCGGCTTGCTCGTAGACGAGGTTGCTGAAGGTGTCGGCGGCTTCGGCGTACTGCTTCTGGGCCAGCTGCTTGCGGAGCTCGGCTTCGATCTCGGGGCGCATGGACTCGAAGCTGCGCACCGGCGGCGCCTTGATGTCGGTGAGCTGGATGATGTGGAAACCGAAATCGGTTTCGACCACATCCGAGATGGCGCCCTTGGCCAGCGAGAACACGGCGTCCTCGAAGGGCTTGACCATGGCGCCGCGGCCAAAGTAGTCCAGGTCGCCGCCCTTGGAGGCGGAGCCCGGGTCTTTCGATTCGGCCTTGGCCACATCGGCAAAGCTCGCGGGCTTGGCGCGCACCTGCGCCAGCAGCTCTTCGGCGCGCTTGCGCACGGCGTCCTTGTCGGCGGCGGGCGCGCCGGCCGGCACCGTCAACAGGATGTGGCGCGCGCGGCGCTCCTCGGTGCCCGACAGGCGCGAGGCGTTCTGGTCGTAATAGGCCTTCACGTCGGACGGGTTGAAGCTCACGCTGTTCTGCAGCGCCGCCGCGTCGAGCACGAGGTATTCGATCTCGGCCTGCTCGGGCGCCTGGAACGAGGCCTGGTTCGCGCTGTAGAAGGCTTCGATGTCGGCGTCGGTGGGCTGCACCTGCGACGCGAAGTCGCCGGCGGCGAAGCGCGCCACGCGCACTTCACGGCGCTCGAAGAAGGCGTTGAGCGACACGGAGGCCAGCGCGGTCGGCGCAAAGCCGGACCCCAGGATGCCTTGCGAGACCTGGCGCTGCGAGAGGTCGGCGCGCACACGCGCCTCGAACATCTCGGGCGTCAGGCCCTGGCGGGCGACGAGCTGGCGGTAGGCCTCGACGTCGAGCGAGCCGTCGGGCTTGCGCAGCGTGGCGATGGCTTCGTTCTGCTGCAGGTCGCGCGCCAGGCGCGCGTCGCTGGTGTAGAGGTTGAGCTTGGTGGCCGCTGCGGCCAGCAGGCGCTGGCGCACCAGGCGCTCCAGCGTGGCGTAGCGCGCGCCTTCGCTGTCGAGCAGGCTCGAATCGATCGAGGGCATGGCTTCGCGCAGGCGCTGCGATTCCTGCTGATGCGCCTGGTCCCATTCGGCCTTGGTGATGTCTTTTCCATCGACGACAGCGACCGGTGCGCCGCTCTCGTTGAAGCGCGTGTAGCCTTCGATGCCGAACAGCACGAACGAGGGGATGATCAGGATCATCAGGAAGCCCATGAGGTACTTCTTGTGATTGCGGATGGAATCGAACATGCCTTGAATCCTGCTACGTGGTGCTGCCGTTTCCGACAACAAAAAAGGCGAACCCTGGTTCGCCTTTTCGATGGTGGTGGGTGCTGACGGGGTCGAACCGCCGACCTACGCCTTGTAAGGGCGCCGCTCTACCGACTGAGCTAAGCACCCCACCGGAAATCCGGGGAGCGCTTCAGTTCAGCGCATCCTTGAGTGCCTTGCCCGGGCGGAACTTCGGCACTTTGGCGGCCTTGATTTTAATCTCAGCGCCGGTGCGGGGGTTGCGACCCTTGCGAGCGGGGCGCTTGGTCACGGCGAAAGAGCCAAAACCGACGAGCGACACAGTGCCACCCTTCTTGAGCGTGGTGCGGATCGCGGTGATGGTCGAGTCCAGTGCACGCGTTGCAGCCGCCTTGGAAATGTCGGCGTGCTTGGCAATGTGTTCGACGAGTTCTGTTTTGTTCACAAATAGCCCCTCTTGAAGTGAGATGAATGTTCCGTAAGGACAGGTTTTTTCCGAAGACGGCGCGGGCCGCGGGCAAAAAACCCCCAATCGCTCTAGGCCGCAGGACGATGCCAACGCTGTGGCAAGCGCTCGGTGATTAGACCCACTGGGCACAACCCCTGTCAATACATGAGGGGTTCGGGCCCGGTGCCTGGCGGCGCAAGAGGCGAGATTCTAGACGCTTTCAACCAACGCCTGTCGCACGGAAACATCTGTCACAAGTGCGACCAATGCTCTCAGGCCGCGAGCACCCCGGCAATGGCCCGTCCCACGTCGCTGGTGCCGGCCTGGCCGCCCAGGTCGGCGGTGCGTGGCGCACCGCTTCCGGGCTGCAGCACGGCCTCGATGGCCTGCATGATCGCGTCGTGTGCACCACGGTGGCCCAGGAAGTCGAGCATCATCGCGCCGCACCAGATCTGCCCGATCGGATTCGCGATCCCGCGTCCCGCGATGTCCGGCGCGGAGCCGTGCACCGGCTCGAACAGCGAGGGGTGCTGCCGCGTGGGGTTGAGGTTGGCGCTGGGCGCGATGCCGATGGTGCCGGTGCAGGCCGGCCCGAGGTCGCTGAGGATGTCGCCGAACAGGTTGCTGCCGACCACCACGTCGAAGAAGTCGGGGCGCTGCACGAAGTGAGCGGTAAGGATGTCGATGTGGAACTTGTCGACCTTCACGTCCGGGTATTCCTTGGCCATTTCGACCACGCGCTCGTCCCAGTACGGCATGGTGATGGCGATGCCGTTGGACTTGGTGGCGCTGGTCAGGTGCTTCTTCGGGCGCGAGCGCGCCACCTCGAAGGCATGGCGCAGCACGCGGTCCACGCCGATGCGCGACATCACCGCTTCCTGTACCACGATCTCGCGCTCGGTGCCGGGGAACATGCGCCCGCCGATGCTGGAATATTCACCTTCGGTGTTCTCGCGCACGATCACCATATCGATCTCACCGGGCGCGCGCGGGCTGCCGTCGCGGCGCACCACGGGCGCGGTGACGCCGGGCATGAGTCTTGCCGGGCGGATGTTGACGTACTGGTCGAACTCGCGGCGGAACATCAGCAGCGAGCCCCAGAGCGATACGTGGTCGGGCACCTTGTCGGGCCAGCCCACCGCACCAAAATAGATCGCGTCGTGGCCGCCGATCTGTTCCTTCCAGTTGTCGGGCAGCATCTTGCCGTGGCGCTCGAAATAGTCGCAGCTGGAAAAATCGAAATGGTCGAACTGCAGGTCGATGCCGAACTTCGAGGCGGCGGCCTCCAGCACGCGGATGCCTTCGGGCATGACTTCGGTGCCGATGCCGTCCCCGGCGATGACGGCGATGCGGTGTTTGCTCATGGTTGTTGCTCCTCGGAAGGGGATGAAAAAAAGGACAGGGCTTCGGCGGTCAGGCGCTCGGGCGCCTCTTCCGCGATGTAGTGGCCGCACGGCAAGGCATGGCCAGAAACGTTCGCCGCGCGCTCGCGCCACAGCGCCAGCACGTCGAAGCAGCGCGCCACGGTGCCGTGCTCGCCCCACAGCACGCGCAGCGGCTGTTCGACGCGGTGGCCGGCGGCCACATCGGCGCGGTCGTGATCGAGGTCGATGGTGGCGCTGGCGCGGTAGTCCTCACAGACCGACTCGGCGGTGCCGGGCAGCGCGGCGCAGCGCCCGTACTCGGCCAGCGCGGCCGGATCGAACGGTGCCAGGCCCGCGTGGCGGCTGCCCATGACGCTGCGCACGTAGCGCGCCGGGTCGCTGCGGATCAGCGCCTCGGGCAGCGGCGGCGGCTGGATCAGGAAGAACCAGTGCCAGTAGGCCCGCGCGAAGGCTTCACCGGTCTGTTCGTACATGGCCAGGGTGGGCGCGATGTCCAGCAGCAGCAGGCGCTGCACGGCCTCGGGGTGGTCGGCGGCCAGTCGGTGCGCCACGCGCGCGCCCCGGTCGTGCGCCAGCACGTCGAAGCGGTCGAAGCCGTGGTGCGCCATGGCGGCGAGGGCGTCGAGCGCCATCTCGCGCTTGCTGTGGGCGAGGTGTTGCGCGTCGGCGGCGGGCCGCGCGGAGTCGCCATAGCCGCGCAGGTCCATCAGCACCAGCGTGAAGTGCCGGGCCAGGGTGGGCGCCACGCGGTGCCACATCGCCATGCTCTGCGGGTGGCCGTGCAACAGCAGGAGCGGCGGCCCGTCCCCGCCAATGCGGGTGTGCAATGCCACGCCATCGCGGTGCACGGTGTGGGGAAAGAATCCGTTCAACATGGGCGCCAGCATAGCCCTCATTGGGGCAATAATCCGGCAATCGATTCATTCCACCAAGGAAACAATTGGACCGCCCTGATCTTGAGCTCGTGCTCGCTGTCCGTCAGCATGGCAGCTTGGCAATGGCCGCGCGCGCGCTGCGCGTCACGCCTTCGGTGGTCACCAAGCGGCTGGCCGCGCTCGAAGCCCGCCTGGGCCTGCGGCTGTTCCAGCGCACCACGCGGCGCGTGAGCCCCACGGCCGAAGGCGACACGCTGTGCGAGCGCGCGGTGCAGCTGCTGCGCGCCTTCGACGAGGTGGAAGCCGAGCTGCGCGAACGCCAGGCCGAGCCCGCCGGCCCGATCCGGCTCGCGGCCACCTTCGGCTTCGGCCGGCTCTGGCTCGGGCCGGCGCTGGCCGAGTTCCAGGCGCGCCACGCCGGCATCCAGGTGCAGCTGCAGCTCACCGAGCAGTTGCCCGATCTGGCCGTGGAAGGTTTTGATGGCGCCATCTGGCTGTGGAACGCGCCCACCGAGCGCGCGGCCGAATGGGTGTCGCGCCGCCTGGCGGCCAACCAGCGCGTGCTGGTGGCCTCGCCCGCCTACCTCGCGCGCCACGGTGCGCCCCGCAGCCTGCAAGAGCTGGAACAACATGCCTGCCTGGTGGTGCGCGAGAACGGCGGCGGGCCGGGCCAGCGCTTCGACCACTGGCGCCTGCAGCGCGCGTCGGACGCGCAGGTGCAGCACGTGCCGGTGAGCGGCCCGCTGTCGAGCAACTCGGGCGAGCTGGTGCGCGACTGGTGCCTGGCGGGCCACGGCCTCATGCTGCGCAGCCTGTGGGACATCGCGCCGCAGATCGCCAGCGGCGAGCTGGTGCGCGTGCTGCCCAGCTATGCCATGCCCGACGCCGACATCCACTGGCTGGCACCGTACCGGCCGCAGACGCCGCGGCGCATCCGCCTGCTGGTGGACTTTCTGGTGGAGAGCTTCCGCAGGGAGCCCTGGAAAAAACGCGTCAGCGCGACGGCGAGCGCACCACCAGCGCCACGCCGAAAGCGGTGAGCGCGGTACCGGCCAGCGTGACGGCCGTGATAGGTTCGGCGAACAGCAGCCAGGCGATCAGGGCGGTGCACGGCGGCACGAGGTACATCAGGCTGGTGACCGAGGCCGCTGCGCCGCGCTGGATCAGCAGGTAGAGCAGCGAGCTGCCGCCCAGCGTGAGGCCCAGCACCGACCAGGCCATGGCGCCGATGAGTTCGCCGTTCCAGTCCATCAGCTCGGCTTCCAGCAGCGTGAGCGGCAGGGTCACCAGCAGCGCCGCGAGCAGCTGCACCGCGTTGGCGGTGCGCACGTCGCAGGCGGCCACGAAGCGCTTCTGGTACAGCGTGCCCACGGTGATGGCGATCAGGGCCATCACGGCGAAAGAGAGGTTGAGCCAGTTCGCCTGATCACCGGGGCCACCCGCGCCGAACTTGCGCGAGACCACCAGCACCAGGCCGGCGAAGCCCAGCAGCAGGCCCAGCCACTGGCGCTTGGACACCTTGGAGCCCGTGCCCGAGAGCCAGATGGCGGTGAGCACCGGCTGCAGGCCGACGATGAGCGAGGACAGGCCCGAGCCCATGCCGGCCTTCACCGCCGCCCACACGCCGCCGAGGTAGCCCGCGTGCATCAGCACACCGGTGACCGCGAGGTGGAACCACTGGGCGCGGCTGCTCGGCCACTTCACGCCGGCCAGGAAGATCCAGGGCAGAAAGCAGGCGATGGACAGCGCATACCGCACGGCGAGGAACTTCATCGGCGGCGCGTGCGGCATGCCGTAGCGCGCCACGATGAAGCCGGTGCTCCAGATCAGCACGAACACCCAGGGCATGGCGCGCAGCCATGCGTTGTCTTGCGCCGGTGCATGCATCGCGGGGCTTTCAGCGCGACTTGGCGCGGATCTCGGGGATGGCTTTCTGCAGGTAGTACACCATCGACCAGATGGTCAACACGGCCGATATCCAGATCAGCCAGGTGCCCCACAGCTGCGTGTCGATCACACCGAACAGCGTGCCGTGGAACAGCAGGAAGGGAATCGCCACCATCTGCACCGTGGTCTTGACCTTGCCGATCATGTGCACGGCCACGCTCTTGGTCGCGCCGATGATGGCCATCCACTCGCGCAGCGACGAAATGGCGATCTCGCGGCCGATGATGATGAGGGCCACGAACACGTCGGCGCGCTCCAGGTGCACCAGCACCAGCAGGCTGGCACAGACCAGGAACTTGTCGGCCACCGGGTCGAGGAAGGCGCCGAAGGCGGAGGTCTGGTTGAGCTTGCGAGCCAGGTAACCGTCGGCCCAGTCGGTCAGCGCAAACACGATGAACAGCACCGTGGCCACCAGGTTCTGCTGGGCCGGGCTCATGCTCTCCATATAGAACACCCCCACGATCAGCGGGATGGCGACGATGCGGGCCCAGGTGAGCAGGGTGGGGAGGTTGAAGAACATGGACGGATTATGCGTTGGTGGCCCGGAAACCGCAGCAGCACGGGCTCTTCAGTGCAGGGCGCGGTAGATGGCATCCGCCAGCTCCGCGGAGATGCCTTCCACCGTGCAGAGGTCTTCCACACTGGCCGAGGCCACCCCGCGCACACCGCCGAAGCGCTGCAGCAGGCGCGCGCGCTTCTTGGGGCCGACACCGGGAATGTCCTCCAGCTTGCTGCCCCCCGTGCGCACCTTGGCGCGTTGCGCGCGCATGCCGGTGATGGCGAAGCGGTGGGCCTCATCGCGGATCTGGGCCACCAGCATCAGCGCGGCGGAGTCGTGGCCGAGGTAAACCTTCTCGCGGCCATCGGCAAACACCAGCTCTTCCAGACCGACCTTGCGGCCCTCGCCCTTCTCCACGCCGACGATGAGCGAGAGGTCCAGGCCGAGCTGCTCGAAGACCTCGCGCGCCATGCTGACCTGGCCCTTGCCGCCGTCGACCAGCACCAGGTCGGGCATGCGCGGGCCGGCCACAGACTCGACCGTGGGCTCGGCGGCCGCCGGTTCTTCCGGCGCGTCGACGGCCACGGCCTCCGGCAGGGCCAGCGGCGCGTCCTCTTCCGCCCGCAAGGCCTCGGCGATGCGGCCGTATCGGCGCAGCAGCACCTGGCGCATGGCGGCGTAGTCGTCGCCCGGGGTGATGCCGTCGATCTTGTAGCGGCGGTACTGGCTGTTTTGCATCTTGTGGCCCTCGAACACCACGCAAGACGCCTGGGTGGACTCACCGGCGGTGTGCGAGATGTCGAAGCACTCGATGCGCAGCGTGTCGAGCTGATCGTCGGGCAGGTTCAAGGCGTCGGCCAGCGCGCGGGTGCGAGCCTGCTGGCTGCCCTCTTCGGCCAGCAGGCGGGCCAGCGCGATGTCGGCGTTCTTCTGCGCCATCTCCAGCCAGATGCGGCGGTGCTCGCGCGGGTGGTGCACCGCGTTCACCTTGGCGCCGATCTGCTCGGTCAGCGCGTCCAGCAGCGGTTTGCCCACCGGGTGGCTGGTCACCAGCGTGTGCGGCATGGCCACGCCCAGGTAGTGCTGCGCAATGAAGGCCTCCAGCACCTGCACGGCCACGCGTTCGGCGGGGTCCGCCGACCTGGGCGCCTCACCGCCCTCCTCGGCCAGCGCGTTGTCGATGGCGGTGGCGTCGTCCACGTGGGCCGGGAAGTAAGGCCGGTCGCCCAGGTGGCGGCCGCCGCGGATCATGGCGAGGTTCACGCAGGCGCGCCCGCCGTGCACCTTCACCGCGAGCACGTCCACGTCCTTGTCGGAGACGGTGTCCATGGCCTGCTGGTGCAGCACGCGCGACAGCGCGCTCATCTGGTTGCGGATCTCGGCGGCCTGCTCGAACTCCAGCTTCTCGGCATGCGCGAGCATGCGCTGCTCCAGCGTGTCGAGCACAGCCTGGGTCTCGCCGCGCAGGAAACGCTCGGCGTCGCGCACGTCCTGCGCGTAGGCCTCGTGGTCGATCAGGTCCACACAGGGGCCGCTGCAGCGCTTGATCTGGTACAGCAGGCAGGGCCGCGTGCGGTTGGTGAACACCGTGTCCTCGCAGGTGCGCAGGCGGAACACCTTCTGCAGCAGCGTGATGGACTCCTTCACCGCCCAGGCGCTGGGGTATGGACCGTAGTAGCTGTGGCGGCGATCGACCACGCCCCGGTAATACGCCATGCGCGGAAACGCCAGCGAGGGCGACGGCAGGCGGGCCGAGGGCTTGAACACCTCGCGCGTGCCGGTGATCTTGAGGTAGGGGTAGCTCTTGTCGTCGCGGAACAGGATGTTGAACTTGGGGTTCAACGTCTTGATGAGGTTGTTTTCCAGCAGCAGCGCCTCGGCCTCGGAGCGCACCACGGTGGTCTCCATGCGCACGATCTTGCTGACCATGTGGCCGATGCGCGTGCCGTCGTGGTTCTTCTGGAAATAGCTCGACACGCGCTTCTTGAGGTTGCGCGCCTTGCCCACGTAGAGCAGCTGGCCCTGGGCGTCGAAATAGCGGTACACGCCGGGCAGGCCCGGCAGGGCAGCCACCTCGCTGAGCAGTTGTTCGGAATGCGTGTCGGACATGGGCGCGTATTGTGGCCCGTCCCCGCCGGCCCCGCCCGTGGGCCGGCCTCAGCGCGAACCGAGCGCCTTGCGGAAGAAGGCCAGGATGGCCTGCGCGGCCTTGTCGCGCGCGGCGCGGTCGCCCTGCACGTGGGCGCCGACGGCGCTGCACGACTGCCGCGTGAGGGTCTGCAGGGCCTCGCCGCTCACGCGCTGGCCGGTGTTGCGGTCGTAGGTGGCGAGCGTGTCGATGTCCATCTCCAGCGGGCAGGTCTCCAGCGTGCGCTGGGCGCCGCGCACGTTCAGGCGGCGCGTGTCGTCCTGGTCGAACTTGTGCATCGCGCCTTCGAGGGCGACGAACTCCACCGGCGTGCCGGCCTTGCCGATGCGCTCGGCGTAGTCGCGGCAGGCGCCGATGGGGGTGTAATCATCGGCATCGCCATGCACCCACAGCATGGGCGCCTTGGTGGTGAACACACCGGGCTTGACCATCAGACGGAAGGCGCCCGCGCAGCCGCCGGCGTACACCGGCACGTGGGCGGCGAAACGCAGGCCGTTGGGCAACTGCTGGGCCGCCGCGATGCGCTCGACCGCTGTGCGCCAGGTGGTGATGCCCCCGCGCGAGAACCCCATGATGGCGATGCGCGCCGGGTCCACCCGAGGGTGGCTGGCCACGAGCTTGAGGGCAGCGAACGCGTCGGCGGTGTCGGCGGCGAAGGGCACCTGGGACTGGTCTTCGGCCGTGCTCTTCACGCCCCGGGGTCCGAAGGAATCGACCGCCAGCACCGCGATGCCCGCCGCGTTGAACTGCCTGGGCCAGAAGTCGATCATGGCGTCGTAGAGGCCGCCCGAGCCGTGGATCAGGATCACGGCGGGCCCGCGTTCCGTGCCCGCAGGCAGAAACCAGTGGCCCACTGGCTGGGCCGGCTCGCCCTGCCCCGGGCCGCGCAGCAACTCGGGCAGGCTGCGCGGGGTGCTGCTGGCAAAGGCATAGCGGCCGGTGGGCGGGCCGGCACTCATGTCGGCAATGAGCTCCTGTGCCGCCAGCAAGGGCGACAGCAGCAGCAGGGGCAGTGCCGCCAGCCAGGGGGTGAAACGTCGCAGGGCCATGGTGCGGGTCTCCGGTGCCTCCAGCGGCCCACGAGGGCCCGGCCTGCGGCGCCCGCCCACTGTAGCCCCGCCGGCCCGCGCCGCCAAGCCCCGACAATGGGGCCCATGCGCTGGGACATTTTCTGCAAGGTGATCGACAACTTCGGCGACGTGGGCGTCTGCTGGCGGCTCTCGGCCGAACTGGCCCGCCGGGGCGAACAGGTGCGCCTGTGGCTGGACGACCCGCAGGCCCTGGCCTGGATGGCGCCCGGTGCGCTGCAGGGCGAGGTGCGCAACATCGAGGTGCTGACCTGGACCTCGCCGCTGCCCGCCGGCCAGGCCGACCCGCAGCCCCCGGCCGACGTGTGGATCGAGGCCTTCGGCTGCGAGCCACCGGCCGAGTGCGTCGAGGCGCTGGGCACCCGCGTGGCCGGCGGCGCGCGCGCGCCGGTGTGGATCAACCTGGAGTACCTGAGCGCCGAGTCCTATGTGGAGCGCTCGCACCGCCTGCCCTCGCCGGTCATGAGCGGGCCGGCGCGCGGGCTCGGCAAATGGTTCTTCTACCCCGGCTTCACCGGGCGCACGGGGGGCCTGCTGCGCGAGCCCGACCTGCTGGCGCGCCAGGCCGCGTTCGACGCCGAGGCCTGGCTGGCCGAGCTGCGGCTGTCGGTGCGCCCCGAGGCCCGCCGGGTCAGCCTCTTCTGCTACGAACCCGCCGCCCTGCCCGCCGTGCTGCGGCAGGCCGGGCAGGACACCGTGCCCAGCGACTGGCTGGTCACCCCGGGGCGCGCCTGGCAGGCCGTGCAGCAGGCGCCCGCGCCCGGCCCGGGCTGCCGGCTGCACGCCCTGCCCCTGCTGAGCCAGCGCGAGTTCGACCACCTGCTCTGGGCTTGCGACCTCAACTTCGTGCGTGGGGAGGATTCGCTGGCCCGCGCCCTGTGGGCCGGCCGGCCCTTCGTTTGGCACATCTACCCGCAGCACGACGACGCGCACCACGCCAAGCTCGAGGCGTTTCTGGACTGGCTGCAGGCACCGCCTTCGCTGCGCGCCTTCCATCTGGCGTGGAACGGCATCGGCCCCGGGGCGGCCGTCTGGCCGGATGCCGACACCCTGGCCGACTGGCGCGGCTGCGCCCGGGCCGCGCGCGAGCGCCTGCTGGCCCAGGCCGACCTGTGCAGCCAACTGATCGGCTTCGCACTGGAAAAGCGATAAAATTCGAGGCTTTGCGGAAAACCGGCCCGGATTCGATCCCAGTCACCGATTCCGCCCCAACCGTTGGAATCCCTATGAAAATCGCCCAAGAACTCCGCGCCGGCAACGTCATCATGCACGGCAAGGACCCGATGATCGTCCTGAAGACCGAATACAGCCGCGGCGGCCGTGGCGCCGCGACCGTGCGCCTCAAGCTCAAGGCCCTGTTGAACAACATGGCCACCGAAGTCGTCTGCAAGGCCGACGACAAGATGGACCAGATCATTCTGGACAAGAAGGACTGCACCTACTCCTACTTCGCCGACCCGATGTACGTCTGCATGGACGCCGAGTACAACCAGTACGAAGTGGAAGCCGAGAACATGGGCGACGCCCTGAACTACCTCGAAGACGGCATGACCGTCGAAGTGGTGTTCTACGACGGCAAGGCCATCTCGGTCGAACTGCCCACCAGCGTCGAGCGCGAAATCACCTGGACCGAGCCGGCCGTCAAGGGCGACACCTCGGGCAAGGTGCTCAAGCCGGCCAAGATCGCCACCGGTTTCGAGGTCTCCGTGCCGCTGTTCGTGGCCCAGGGCGACCGCATCGAAATCGACACGCGCACGGGCGAATACCGCAAGCGCGTCTGAGCGCTTGACGCCCAGGACCACCCCTTGAAAAGGCTCCTGCGGGAGCCTTTTCGCTTTCCGCTCCTCGCGCGCTTCTTCCCCCCATGGACCTGATCGCCCGCATCGCCGACGTCATCATCCCGGTGTTCCTGATCGTGGCGATCGGCTTCGCCTACGCGCGCCGTCAGACGCCCGACATGGGCACCTTCAACCGCATCGCGCTCGACGTGCTGGCCCCCGTGCTGGTGTACTCGGCCCTGGCGTCGCGCGACTTCGTCATCGCCGAGCACCTCGTGCTGCTCGCGGGCGGCGCGGTGATCATCCTGGGCGGCGGCCTGCTGGCCTGGCCGCTGGCGCGGGCCTTCGGCGCGCAGCCGCGCACCCTGGTGCCGGTGGTGATGTTCAACAACTGCGGCAACATGGGCCTGCCGCTGGCGCTGCTGGCCTTCGGCCCGGCGCACTTCGGTGCCGCCGTGGCGCTGTTCTCGGTGAGCAACCTGCTGCATTTCTCGGTCGGGTCGCGCATCACCAGCCGGCTGGCGCGCACGCGCGACCTGCTCACCAGCCCGCTGATGATCGGCACGGCGCTCGGCTTCGCGAGCGCCCTGACCGACGTGCGCCCACCCGACGTGGTGCTCGCCGGCCTGAAGCTGCTGGGCGATGCGCTGCTGCCCATGATGCTGTTCGCCCTGGGTGTGCGCCTGACCGCCCTGACCCGACAAGGCCTGGCGCTGGGCCTGCTCGGCGCGCTCGCCCGCCCGCTCATCGGCCTGGCCATCGCCCTGCCGCTGGCCTGGGCGCTCGGCCTGGAAGGTGCGGCGCGCGGCCAGCTGCTGCTGTTCGCCGCCCTGCCCCCAGCCGTGATGCAGTTCATGCTGGCCGACCGTTACCACCAGGAGCCCGACAAGGTCGGTGCCATGATCATGCTGGGCAACGCCCTGGCCGTGGTCTTCGTGCCGCTGGCCCTGGCGCTCGCCCTGTGAGCGGCATCATCCGGATCACACGACAAACGACGAAGGAATCCACACCATGGAAGCCACCCAAGACCTGAACGAACGCCGCCTGGCCGATGCCTGGGCCGAACTCCAGACCCACGCCAACGAAGGCCTGCCCCTGCAGGCCGACGCCTACCGGCTCGCGTTCGCCGACCCCGAATTCCTGCTGCGCCGCGAAACGCGCGGCATCCGCTTCCAGCTCGAGATGCTCAAGCCCGATCTGGCGCAACGCGACGCCGGCATCGAGAACACCATCGTGGTGTTCGGCAGCGCGCGCTTCCGAGAAGCCAGCGAAGCGCAGGAGCAACTGGTGCGCGCCGAGCGCAGCGGCGACGCGCGCGAGATCGCGCGTGCCCAGGCCATGGTGCGCAATGCGCACTACTATGACCACGCGCGCGAGTTCGCCCGCACCGTGGCGCGCTACAGCGCGCACTGCGACAAGGCCGAGCAGCTCTTCATCTGCACCGGCGGCGGCCCGGGCATCATGGAAGCCGCCAACCGCGGCGCCCACGACGAGGGTGCACCCACCGTCGGCCTGAACATCTCGCTGCCGCACGAGCAGGCCGCCAACCCGTATGTCTCACCCGAGCTGAGCTTCAAGTTCCACTACTTCGCGCTGCGCAAGATGCACTTCATGATGCGCGCCAAGGCCCTGCTGGCCTTCCCTGGCGGCTTCGGCACGCTCGACGAGCTGTTCGAGGTGATCACGCTGGTGCAATGCAAGAAGTCCAAGCCGGTGCCGATCCTGCTGTTCGGCTCGGACTACTGGAAGCGCCTCATCAACCTCGACCTGCTGGTCGAGGAAGGCACGATCTCGCCGGAAGATCTGAACCTGTTCAAGTACGTGGACGACCCGCAGACGGCGTGGGAGCACATCCTGCGTTTCTACGACCTGAAAGGCTGATGGCGCGAGGGTGGATCGCGCCAGGCGATCCACGCTCGCATTCATCTCACTGCCCGGACCAGCCCCCACCCAGGGCTTTGTACAGGTTCACCTGGTTCTGCTGCTGCGCCAGGCGCGTCTGAGCCAGCGCCTGCTGGGTAGCGAACAGCGAGCGCTGTGCGTCCAGCACGTCCAGGAAACTCGCCACGCCGTTGCGGTAGCGCAGCTCGGCCAGGCGGAAGCGCTCGGCCTCGGCCGTGGCCTGCAGCTGCTGGGCGCTCAGCTGGTCGCCCAGCGTCGCACTGCCGGCCAGCGCATCGGCCACTTCGCGGAACGCGGTCTGGATCGCCTTTTCGTACTGGGCGACCGCGATGTCACGGCCTGCGTTGGACGAATCCAGGTTGGCGCGGTTGCGCCCCGCATCGAAGATCGGCAGCAAGGCCTGCGGCGCCAGCGTGAAGCCCCAGGAGCCGTCCTTGAACAGGCCCGACAGACTGCTGCTGGCCGTGCCCGCGCTCGCGGTGAGCGAGATGCGCGGGAAGAACGCCGCGCGCGCGGCACCGATGTTGGCATTGGCGGCGATCAGCTGTTGCTCGGCCTGGCGGATGTCCGGGCGGCGCGTGAGCAGGTCCGACGGCAGGCCGGCGGGCACCTCGCGCAGCATGGTCGCGGCGGGCACGGGCGCGGTCGGCACCACCACCTGGTTGGCGTTGGCGCTTGGCGCTGGCAGGGTCGGTGGCACGGGCAGCAGCTCGGCCGGCGGCGCCTGGCCCACCAGCAGCGTGAGCGCGTTGATGTCCAGCGCGCGCAGGCGGCGTTGCTGGGCCAGCGCGGACTGGGCCGCGGCGGTCAGCGACTCGGCCTGGCGCAGGTCCAGGGCGGACGTGGCGCCGTTGTCGAACCGCAGCTTGCTCAGGCGCAGCGAATCTTCGCGCGTGGCCACGGTGCGCTCGGTCAGCACCAGCAGTTCGTCGTTGGCCTGCAGGCTCAGCCAGGTGCTGGCCACGGCCGCGACCAGGCTGGTCTGCGCGGCGTGGCGCGCTTCCTCGCTGGCGAGGTACTGGGCCAGGGCCGCTTCCTTCAGCGCACCGAGGCGGCCGAAGAAATCGATCTCCCAGGTGCTCAGGGCCAAGCCCACGCTGTAGGTGCTCTGGATGCCGCCGTTGCCGTCGGGCTGGCGGTTGCCGGTGGCGGCCAGGCCGATGGTCGGGAACTGGTCGGCGCGGCGGATCTGGTACTGCGCGCGCACCTGCTCGATGTTGAGCGTGGCCACGCGCAGGTCGCGGTTGTTCTTCAGCGCCAGCGCGATCAGCTCGCGCAGCTTGGCATCGCCGATGAACTCGCGCCAGGCGACGTCGGCGCCCGTCTTCGCGTCCGCCGCCGCAGCAGGCTGCGGGCCGGGGAACTGGGAAGCCACGGGTGCTTCAGGCCGCTCGTACTTCGGAATGAACGAACAGGCCGACAGAGCAGCAGCAGCCAACAGCGTCAAGCCGATGGCGCGCCAGCGCCGAGGCGAAACATCCAGTGCATCGGCGGAACTGGCTTCGCCAGGCCGCACGATGCGCCCCCCTGGGGGGGTGGCGCCGAAGGCGACGCGGGGGGGGGTCATAAGGTCAGACATCGATTTGCACTCCTGGGCCATGGTGGGCGGCCGCCTGCTCGGCGTCCCGCTGATGCTGGCGTTCGCTGCCCTTGAACAGGGTTCGCACCACCACGAAGAAGATCGGCACAAAAATCACCGCCAGCACGGTGCCGGTGAGCATGCCGCCGATCACGCCGGTACCGATCGCGCGCTGGCTGGCCGAGCCCGCGCCCGAGGCGATCGCCAGCGGCAGCACGCCCAGCGTGAACGCCATCGAGGTCATGATGATGGGGCGGAACCGGATGTGGGCCGCTTCCAGCGCGGCCGCGATCACGCTCTTGCCCTGCGCCTGCAGGTCCTTGGCGAACTCGATGATCAGAATCGCGTTCTTCGCCGAGAGGCCGATGATGGTGATCAGGCCCACCTGGAAGTACACGTCGTTCGAGTAGTCGCGCAACAAGGTCGCCAGCAGCACACCGAGCACGCCCAGCGGCACCACCAGAATCACCGACAGCGGAATGGTCCAGCTCTCGTACAGCGCGGCCAGGCAGAGGAACACGGCCAGGATCGCGAAGCCGTACAGGATCAAGGCCTGCGAGCCCGCGAGCTTTTCCTCGCGCGTCTGCCCGGTCCACTCGTAGCCGATGCCTTGCGGCAGCTGGGCCGCGAGCTTTTCCATCTCGGCGATGGCCGCACCCGTGCTCATGCCGGGAGCGGCGCTGCCGCTGATGCGCATGGACGGGTAGCCGTTGTAGCGCACGGTCTGCATCGGGCCGGTGATCCATTTCGTGGTGGCGAAGGCCGACAGCGGCACCGCCTGGCCCTTGTTGTTCACCACGTTCAGGCGCAGCAGGTCTTCGGGCTGCATGCGGGCGGGCGCGTCGGCCTGCACCACCACGCGCTGCAGGCGGCCGGCGTTGGGGAAGTCGTTGACGTAGCTCGACCCCAGCGAGGTGCCGATGGCGGCATTGATCACGTCGAAGCCCACGCCCAGGGCGTTGGCCTTGTCGCGGTCGATGTCGATCTGCAGTTGCGGCGCATCTTCCAGGCCGTCCGGTCGCACCTGGGTGACCACCTTGCTCTGCGAGGCCATGCCCAGCAGCTGGTTGCGCGCGCTCAGCAGCGCGTCACGGCCCAGACCACCGCGGTCCTGCAGACGGAAGGTGAAGCCCGACGACGCCCCCAGCTCGGGGATCGGCGGTGGGCTCAGCGGGTAGATGAACGCGTCGCGGATGCCCGAGAGCGCGCCGAAGGCCCGCCCCGCCAGTGCTTCGGCCGAGCTGCCGGGCGCGGTGCGCTCGGCCCAGTCCTTGAGCGTCACGAAGGCCAGCGCCGCGTTCTGCCCCTGACCGGAGAAGCTGAAGCCCAGCACACCGACCATGCTCTCCACTTCGGGCTGCTTCAGGATGAAACCTTCCACCTGCTTCATCACGTCCAGCGTGCGCTCCTGCGTGGCGCCCGGCGGCAACTGCACGTTCACCAGCATCGTGCCCTGGTCTTCATTGGGCAGGAACGAGGTCGGCAGGCGCATGTAGACCACGGCGGCGGCGGCAATGATGGCCACGTAAATGATCAGCGTGCGACCGGCGCGCGGCAGCAGCGCGGCCACGCCGCGCTCGTAGCGCTTGGCGGTGCTGGAAAAGCCACGGTTGAACCAGCCGAAGAAGCCCTTCTTCTCGTGGTGGTGGCCGGCCTCGACCGGCTTGAGCAGGGTCGCGCACAGCGCGGGCGTGAGCGACAGGGCCAGGAAGGCCGAGAACGCGATCGACACGCCCATCACCGCCGAGAACTGGCGGTAGATGTTGCCCACCGAGCCGGCGAAGAACGCCAGCGGCACGAACACCGAGATCAGCACCACGGTCACGCCGATGATGGCGCCGGAGATCTGCGACATCGCCTTGCGGGTCGCCTGCAGGGGCGGCAGCCCCTCCTCGCTCATGATGCGCTCGACGTTCTCCACCACCACGATGGCGTCGTCCACCACGATACCGATCACCAGCACCATGCCGAACATGGTCAGCACGTTGATGGAGAAGCCCATGGCCAGCAAGGCCCCGAAGGTGCCCAGCAGGGCCACCGGCACGACGATGGTCGGGATGATGGTGTAGCGGATGTTCTGCAGGAACAGGAACATGACCAGGAACACCAGCAGCATGGCTTCACCCAGGGTCTGGGCCACCTGCGAGATGGAGATCTTCACGAAGCGCGAGCTGTCGTAGGGGATCGACCATTTCATGCCGGTGGGGAAGAAGCGCTCGAGCTCGTGCATCTTGTTGCGCACCGCATCGGCCGTGGCCAGGGCGTTGCCGCTGGGCGAGAGCTGCACGCCGATACCGACCGCGGGCTTGCCGTCCAGGCGCGCCGACGTGGCGTAGCTCTGGCCGCCAAGCTCGATGCGGGCCACGTCCTTGAGGCGCACGGTGGCGCCGTCGGAACTGGCGCGCAGCACGATGTTGCCGAACTGCTCGGCGCTGCCGAGCTGGCCGTTGACCACCACCGTGGCCGCGATGCTCTGGCCACCCACGTTGGGCAGCGCACCGATCTCACCGGCGGACACCTGGGCGTTCTGCGCGCGGATGGCGTTGTTGACATCGGCCGCGCTCAGGTTGAAGCCCAGCAGCTTGGCCGGGTCGATCCAGATGCGCATGGCGCGCTCGGAGCCGAACAGCTGGGCCTGGCCCACGCCGGCCAGGCGCTGCAGCTCGGGCACCACGCTGCGCGCGGCATAGTCGCCCAGCGCCACGGGGTCCAGCGCCGGGTCGTCGCTGGCCAGCATCGTGAACAGCAGGAAGTTGCTGCGCGACTTGTCCACGCGCACGCCCTGCTGCGTCACCGCCGAGGGCAGGCGCGGCGTGGCGCGCGAGAGCCGGTTCTGCACGTCCACCTGGGCCAGGTCTTCGTCGGTGCCGGTCTCGAAGCTCAGCGTGATGCTGCCGCTGCCGTCGGCCTGGGCCACCGATTCCATGTAGATCAGGCCCGGCGCGCCGTTCATTTCGCGCTCGATGACGGAGAGCACGCTGTCTTCCAGCGTGGCGGCCGACGCACCGGGGTACGCGGCGTTGATGATGATGGCCGGCGGGGCCACCGGCGGGTACTGCGCGATCGGCAACTGCGTGATCGACACACCGCCGAGCACCATGATGAAGAGCGCGATCACCCACGCGAAGATGGGTCGGTCAATGAAGAATTTCGCCATGTCGGGCGCTCCTTACTTCGCGGCCTCAGGCGCCGGGGCGGCGGCGGCCGGGGCGGCCGGGGCGCTGCCCGACGCCTGCCAGGGCACGGCTTTCACGGGCGTGCCGGGCGGCATCATCTGAAGCTTCTGGAAACCGTCGACCATGATCTGCTCGCCGGCCTTCACGCCGTCGAGGATGACCCACTGGCCGTTCTGCTGACCACCCACCTTCACCTGGCGCGGCGAGATCTTGCCGTCGGCGCCGACCACCGAGACGGTGTCGCCCTGTGCCGAACGCGTGACGGCCTGCTGGGGCAGCGTGATCGCATTGCCGGCCTTGGCCTGTTCCAGGCGCACGCGCACGTACAGACCGGGCAGCAGCGTGCCCTTGGGGTTGGGCACTTCGGCCCGCAGGGTCACCTGGCCCGTGCTGCTGTCGACCGTCAGATCGGAGAACAGCAGGCGACCGGGTTGTTCGTAGACCGAACCGTCTTCCAGCACCACCTGCACGGAAGCGGCCTGCGAGCCCGCGCCCTTGAGCTGGCCGCTTTCCATCGCCTTGCGAAGCTTGAACACCTCGGCGGCGGACTGGGTGAAGTTCACGTACATCGGGTTGATCTGCTGGATCACCGCGAGCTGCGTGGCCTCGCCCTGCCCGACCAGCGCACCTTCGGTCACCAGGGCACGGCCGATGCGGCCCGAAATCGGCGCGGTCACCCGGGCATAGCCCAGGTTGATGTTGGCGGTCTGCACCGCGGCCTTGCCGGCCGCGACATCGGCCTCGGCCTGCTTCTGGGCCGCCACGGCGTTGGCGTATTCCTGCTGGCTGATGGCGTTTTCCTTCACCAGCGGCGCGTAGCGCTCGGCCAGCGCGGTGGCCTGCGTGAGGTTGGCCTGCGAGCGCGCCAGGCTGGCCTGCGCGCTCTGCTGGGCGGCCGCGTAAGGTGCGGGATCGATGCGGAACAGGGCCTGGCCTGCCTTCACGTCGCTGCCTTCGCGGAACAGGCGCTCCTGCAGGATGCCGGCCGCGCGGGCCCGCACCTGCGCCACGCGGGAAGCCTCCAGGCGGCCCGGCAGTTCGGTCGTCAGGCCCACGTCACCCGGGGTCACCGTGACCACACCCACTTCGGGGGCCGGCATGCCGCCACCCGCCGCGGCGGCTTGCGGCGGTGCGGACTCGCCGCAGGCGGCCAGCGCCACGGCGAGTGCCAGAACGGACATTCCCCGCAGAAACGGGGACGGCGACAGGGAGGTGAACCGGGTGTGCGAAACGGGCACTGACTTGATCGGGCTCAAGGCGGGCATGGGAGTCCTTCGGATATGAAGAGAAGAAGCGTGCACTGGCAGGCAATACAGGGAATACCCCAACGGCTTGTGCTGTCGCAAAACGGCGAAGTATACATACATCCAAGAATGTATGTATAGTCCTGCCCATCCCCAAGGGCTTCCATTCTGGAGACACATACCATGGTTCGACGCACCAAAGCCGATGCGCTGGCAACACGCCACAGCCTGCTGGATGCTGCCGAGCATCTGTTTCAGGAGCGTGGCGTTTCCCGCACCTCGCTCAACGACATCGCCACCGCCGCGGGCACCACGCGCGGCGCGATCTACTGGCACTTCAAGGACAAGGCCGACCTGTTCAACGCCATGATGGAGCGCGTGACCATGCCCCTGGAGGGCACGCTGGCCTGCTCCGCGCGCTCGGCAGACACCACCGCCAACCCCCTGCTCTCCCTGCGCGACTCGATGATGAGCGCGCTCAAGCAGACCGCCACCGACGAGCAGACCCGCCGCGTGTTCGAGGTTGCCACCCACAAGGTGGAGTATGTGAGCGAGATGCAGGCCGTGCGCGACCGCCATCTGCAGGTGCGCAACGAGTGCATGGTCATGACCGAAGAGATCCTGCAGCAGGCGGTGCAGCGCGAAGGCATCCAGCTGCAGGTGCCGCTGGCCACCGCCGCGCTGGGTCTGCACGTGATCATGGACGGCCTGATCCAGAACTGGCTGCTGGATCCCCAGGCTTTCGACCTCGTCAAGAGCGGGCTCGACACGATGGACGTTTACCTCGCGGGGCTGGGCTTCACCCCGCCGGTCGCCCAGGCGCTGGAGCACCCGGAGTCCCCTCGCAAGCTCGCTCCCGCCTAGGGCTGGCGAGCAGGCGCTTCTGGCGTGGGCGCAGGCAGCCGCCAGGCCAGCGGCGAGCCCAGGCCGACCACACTCCCCACGAGCCAGAACACCGAGCCCACACCGATCAGGGCGCCGACCGAGCCGAACATCAGCGGCATCACCACGCTGGAGCCGTTGATGGCCATGGCCCGCAGGCCCAGCGCCTCGCCGTGGCGGTGGTGCGGCGTCATCTGGTGCAGCGAACTCATGATCATGGGTTGCACCGAGCCCAGGGCAAAGCCCAGCAGCACCGAGAGGATGCCCATGGCCCAGGCCGCGTGCACCAGGGGATAGGCCGCGAACAACAGCGCGGTGGCCACCATGGCCGAGCCGATCACCACCGACTCCCGCAGGTGCGAGGCCAGCCAGGGCATGAGCAGGCGGATCGCGGTCGCGGCGAGCGCGAAGGCGCCGAGGATGGTGCCGATCACGGTCGCGCTCAGGCCCCGCTCGTGCCCCAGCACGGGCACCAGGAAGGTGTGCACGTCCCAGCAGGACGACAGCATCCAGTTGAGGATCATCAGCTGGCGAAAGGCCTTGTCCTTCAACAGGTTCCACGACGAGCCGCTGGACTTGCGCAACTCGGGCGCCACCGGCTCGTGCTCGACCGTGTGCCGCACCCCGAACCAGGCCAGCGAAGGCAGCAGCGCGAGCAGCAGGAAGGCGGCGCGAAAACCGAAGCTGTCGATCATCACGCCCGCGGCGAACGGCCCGAGGAAGTTGGAGATCGACGGGCCGATGGCCATCCAGCTGAACACCTGCTTGAGTTCGGTGGGCCCATGGGCAAGCCGGCCCACGTGGCGCTGCAGCGCGATCATGGCCATGCCGGTGCCCGCACCACAGGTTAGCGCGGTCAGGCACAGCACCGGGAACACCGGAAAAATCACCGCCAGCGCCGCGCCGGCCGAGGCCACGCCCACCGACAGCATCACCGGTTTTCGCAGGCCGCGCCGATCGGCGTAGCGCCCGGCAGGCAAGGCCATGAACACCGGCGCCAGCGCGAACAGGGCCAGCAGCACGCCCACGGCCACCGGGCTGTAGCCCTCGCGCAGCGCCATCAGCGGTGCGGCCATGCGAAACCCCGTCATGCAGGCATGCAGGCAGATCTGCGCCGCGATGAGGCGCCAGAGGACAGATCGAAGCTGAGGGTTCAAGCGTCTCCGTTGTCGGAGGGGTCCAGCGGCAGCAGCGCGCTGGCCTGGTCCTGCGGCAAGGCCTCCACCGCCTTGAGCGCGCGGCCCATGGCGCGGCTGCGCGTCTCTGCGCTGTCCAGCGTGTTGAGCACGGTCTGGGTCTGGCTCTTCACGCGGGCGAGCACGTCGCCGAACTTGCCGAACTCGGTCTTGACCGCACCCAGCACCTGCCAGACCTCGCTGGAGCGCTTCTCCAGCGCCAGCGTGCGAAAGCCCATCTGCAGCGAGTTGAGCATGGCCATGAGCGTGGTGGGTCCGGCCAGCGTCACGCGGTGTTCGCGCTGCAGGGCCTCCATCAGGCCCGGGCGGCGCAGCACCTCGGCGTACAGGCCCTCGGTGGGCAGGAACAGGATGGCGAAGTCGGTCGTGTGCGGCGGCTGCAGGTACTTGTCGGCCATGGACTTGGCCTCCAGCCGGATGCGCTGCTCCAGCCCGCGCGCGGCGACATCGGCTCCCTCGACGTCGGCGCGCTGCTGCGCGTCGAGCAGGCGCTCGTAGTCCTCGTTGGGGAACTTGGCGTCGATCGGCAGCCAGCAGGGCGCGCCGTCCTCGCTGCGCCCGGGCAGCTTGATCGCGAAGTCCACGGTGAAGCGGCTGCCCGGCTTGGTCATCACCTGCACGGCGTACTGGTCGGGCGCGAACACCTGTTCGAGCAGCGCGGCCAGCTGGGCTTCGCCGAACATGCCGCGCGTCTTCACGTTGGTCAGCAGGTGCTTGAGGTCGCCCACGCCCTGCGCCAGCGTCTGCATCTCGCCCAGGCCCTTGTGGACCTGCTCCAGCCGGTCGGCCACCTGCTTGAAGCTCTCGCCCAGACGCGCCTGCAGGGTGCTCTGGAGTTTTTCGTCCACCGTGGCGCGCATCTCGTCGAGTTTGGCGGCGTTGTTCTGCTGCAGCTGGGCCAGTTGCGCGTCCAGCGTGGTGCGGATCTCGGACAGGCGCCGCGCGTTGCCTTCGCTCATGTCCTGCAGCTGGCGCGTGAGCGTGTCGCCCAGCGTGCCGCGCAGTTGCACCAGTTGCAGGGCGAAGGCGTCGAGCTGGGCGTTCTGCGTGCGCGTGGCCTCGGCTTCCTGGCGCGAGAGTGTTTCCTGGAAGGTCGCCAGCGTCTGCTGCATTTCCTGGCGCCCGCCGCGCGACTGCTCGCTGATCTCGCGCCGCAGTTCGCTTTCCACCCGCTCCACGCGCTGGCCGACCTGCTGCCCCTGCTGCTGCAACTGGTCGAGCAGGCGTTCGCGGTGCGCCAGTTCCTGGGCATCCACCGGCGCGCGGCGCAGCAGCAGCCACAGGCCGAGCGCGAGGTTGAGCACCACCCCGATCAGCAGCAGCCAGAGAAGCAGGTCGTTGTTCATCGTGTCGTTCAACGCCGGCCCGCCACTTCGGGGTTCAGCGGCGTGAGGGTCTTGCCCTGGGTGAGGTAGGCGATCACGTTGTCGGCCGCCAGGTGCGCCATCGCCTTGCGGGTGGTGATGGTGGCGCTGGCGATGTGCGGCGTGAGCACGATGTTGGGCACGGTGAGCAGGTCGGGGTGCACCTTGGGCTCGCCCTCGTACACGTCCAGGCCGGCGGCGGCGATGCGCTTCTCGCGCAGCGCCACGGCCAGCGCCGCGTCATCGACGATGCCGCCGCGCGCGATGTTGACCAGCGTGGCGGTGGGCTTCATCTGCGCGATCTCGGCCGCGCCGATGGCATGGTGCGACGAGGCGCTGTAGGGCAGCACCAGGATGAGGTGGTCGGCCGTCTTGAGCAACTCTTCCTTGCTCACGTAGCTGGCCTTGCATTCGGCTTCCGTCGCCGCATCGAGCCGCGAACGGTTGTGGTAGATCACCTTCATGCCGAAGCCGTGCGCGCCGCGCCGTGCAATGGCCTGGCCGATGCGGCCCATGCCCAGGATGCCCAGCGTGCTGCCATGGACCTCGGCGCCAGCGAACATGTCCAGGGCCCAGCGGTTCCATTGACCGGCGCGCAGGAAATGCTCGCTCTCGGTGAGGCGGCGCGCCGTGGCCAGCAGCAGCGCGAAGCCGAAATCGGCGGTGGTCTCGGTCAGCACGTCGGGCGTGTTGCTGGCCAGCACGCCGGCGGCGGTGATGGCCGGCAGGTCGAAGTTGTTGTAGCCCACCGCGATGTTGGCCACGATCCTGAGCTGCGGGCAGGCCGCGATCAGGGCCGCGTCCACGCGCTCGCTGCCGGTGGTGATCACACCGACCTTGCCTTGCAGGCGTTCGATGAGGCTGGCCGGTGCGAGCGGTGCGTCGTCTTCGTTGGTGTCCACGTCGAAGTGCTGCCGCAGCTTGTCCACGACCTCGGGAAAGACTTGGCGGGCAACGAGGATGGCGGGGCGGGTGGTCATGAGGGTGGATTCCTTCAGAAAATCAGACAAACCAGAGCCAGGTCATCAGCGCGAACAGCGGCACCAGGATGCCGACCGACCAGAGCATGTAACCGAAGAAGCTGGGCATGCGGACGCCGCGGTCCTCGGCAATCGCCTTGACCATCAGGTTGGGCGCGTTGCCGATGTAGGTGTTGGCGCCCATGAACACGGCACCGGCGGAGATGGCCACGAGCGTGGGGGCCATGGCGGTCATCAGGGCCTGCGGGTCGCCGCCCGCCGTGTTGAAGAACACGAGGTAGGTGGGTGCATTGTCGAGGAACGAGCTCAAGGCGCCCGTGGCCCAGAAATACATGGCCGGGTTGGGCGAACCGTCGGCGTTCGTCACGGCCTTGACCACCGCGCCGAACGGGCCGTCGACGCCGGCCTTGAGCATGGCAATGACCGGGATGATGGTCAGGAAGATCGCCGCAAACAGCTTGGCCACTTCCTGCATCGGCCCCCAGCCGAACTGGTTGCTTTCGTGCACGCGGGCCGGCGTCAGCTTGAGCGAGACCAGCGTGACCACGACCAGGCCGATGTCGCGCAGCAGGCCCGGCAGGCCGACCTCGGTGCCGGCGATATCGAACACCACCGGCGATTTCCACAGGCCGCTCATGAGCACGAGGGCCACGACCGCCGCGAGCAGCACGAAGTTGAAACCGCCGTCAAAGCCCACCCGTGCGGTGTCGGGCGTCGGGTCCTGCGGCTGGATCTCTTCGCGGCGGTGGTAGTACCACCAGTCGATGGCGTAGAAGATGGCGAGCAGCACGCCGATGAGGGCCACGGTCTCCATCCAGAGATGCGCCATGGTCCAGAAGAAATCGATGCCCTTGAGGAAGCCCAGAAACAGGGGCGGGTCGCCCAGCGGCGTGAGCGATCCACCCGCGTTGGACACGATGAAGATGAAGAACACCACCACGTGCACCTGGTGCTTGCGGTTGTCGTTGGCGCGGATCAGCGGCCGGATCAGCAGCATCGACGCCCCCGTGGTGCCCATAAAGCTGGCAAGCACCGCACCGATGGCCAGCAGGCCGGTGTTCAGGCCCGGGCTGCCATGCAGGTTGCCCCGCACGAAAATGCCGCCGGCCACCGTGAACAGCGCGGTGAGCAACACGATGAACGGGATGTACTCGGCCAGCAGCGCGTGCACGACGCTGGTCCCCGCCAGACCCGGGCCCAGCACGACCGCGAACGGCACGAGAAAGGCCAGCGCCCAGGCCGCCGACAGCTTGCCGAAATGGTGGTGCCAGAAAGCCGGGGCCAACAGCGGCACCAGGGCGATGGACAGCAGAACGCCCGCGAACGGTACGCCCCACCAGACGGACAGCTGGCTGCCGTCAAGCTCGGCGGCCCGGGCCAGGCCGGGCAGCAGGAAGACCGCCAGGCACAGCCGGCGCAGGAAGGGTGATGTCATGTTGTCTCCAGGGCGCCTTCGCCGGGCGCCGGCAGGCCGTCAGACGGCGAGCAGGTCCACTTCGAACAGCAGCGTGGCGTTGGGCGGAATCACGCCGCCGGCGCCGCGCGCGCCGTAACCCAGCGCGGCCGGAATGACCAGGCGGCGCGTGCCGCCCACGGCCATGCCCTGCACGCCTTCGTCCCAACCCTTGATGACGTGGCCGGCACCGAGCGGGAATTCAAACGGCTGGCCGCGGTCCTTGCTGGAATCGAATTTGGAACCCTGCACGCCGTCGTTGTAGAGCCAGCCGGTGTAATGCACCTGCACGGGGCGGCCGGCCTGGGCCACTTCGCCGTTGCCGACCACGGTGTCTTCGTACTGCAGGCCGCTGGGGGTGGTGATCATGTTCTGTCCTTTGGAATGAAAAAATGGAACCGGCGATTATTCCAGCCAGTGGGTGAAGCTCTCCACGGTCTCGCGCGGCGTGTGGAAGCCGTTGACCGGGTCGCTGGGGTCGGCATAGCCCAGGGCCATGCCGCAGACCAGCATTTCGTTCTCGCCGGCACCGATGTGCGGCAGGATGATCTTCGCGAAGCCGTTCCAGGCCGCCTGCGGGCAGGTGTGCAGGCCGTGGCCGCGCGCGGCGATCATGAGCGACTGCAGGAACATGCCGTAGTCCACCAGCGAACCCCGGCCCATGATGCGATCCACCGTGAACATCAGGCCCACCGGGGCGTCGAACAGGCGGAAGTTGCGCTGGTGCTGCGCGTGCATCTTGTCCTTGTCGCCCTTGGTGATGCCGAGCAGGCCGTACAGGCCCCAGCCGTTCTCGCGGCGGCGGTCGATGTAGGGGCTGACCCATTTCTCGGGGTAGTAGTCGTATTCCTCGCGGTACTCGGCGGCCAGCGCCGGGTCGGCGCGCAGCGCGTCGTGCGCGGTGCAGACCTTCTCCACCAGGCTGTCGCGGCTGGCGCCCTGCAGCACATAGACCTTCCAGGGCTGCGTGTTGGTGCCCGAGGGCGAACGGCTGGCCAGCCGCAGCAGGTGCTCGATGGTGTCGCGGGGCACCGGGTCGGGCAGGAAGGCGCGCACCGACATGCGGGTGTTGATCGCAGCGTCGACGCTGGCGGCGTCGATCAGGGGCGACGCGGGGTTCTGGCTCATCGCAAGGTCTCCAGGGTGTTCTTGAGAAGGTCGGGAAGGGGCACGGGCCGGCGGGTTTCGCGGCTCACGTACACATGGACGAAATGCCCGCAGGCCGCAGCCAGATCTTCACCGTCGGCGAACAGGCCCACTTCGTAACGCACACTGGAACTGCCCAGGTGCGCCACGCGCAGGCCGGCCCACACGGTCTGGGGAAACGCCAGCGGCGCAAAGTAGTTGCACTGCGTCTCGATCACAAGGCCGATCACCTCGCCGCCGTGGATGTCCAGGGCGCCCTGCTCGATCAGGTGCGCATTGACCGCCGTGTCGAACCAGCTGTAGTACACCACGTTGTTCACATGGCCGTAGATGTCGTTGTCGCCCCATCGCGTGCCGATGGGGCGGAACACCCGGTAGGCGCTGCGGGGCAAGGCTTGCGGACGGGGGCTGGGGCTGCTGGCGGTGCTCATGCCGGGGCATTGTGCCAGTGGGTTGACGCGGCAACGGTCGCCGCCGTCGACGCGCGCCAGCGCTGCCAGTACTGCAGCGCGGTGCGGTAGGTATTGACCTGCACCTGCACGGTCGCCTCCAGGTCGTGCCCGTAACCACCGCCCATGGCGAGGGCCAGCGGCACGCGCTTGTGCCAGGCCCAGTCCATCACGCGGCGGTCGCGCGCCTCCAGGCCGTCGAAACTGAGCTTCAGGCGCCCGAGCCGGTCGCCCTCGTGCGGATCGGCACCGGCCAGGTACAGCACCAGGCCCGGGTCGAAACGGCGCTCCAGTTCGTCCAGCGCCCGCTCCAGCGCTTCCAGGTAGGCCGCGTCCTGGCAGCCATCGGGCAGCTCGACGTCGAGGTCGCTGGGCTCCTTGCGAAACGGGAAGTTTCTTGCGCCGTGCAGCGACAGCGTGAACACGGAAGCGTCGTTGGCGAAGATGGACGCCGTGCCGTTGCCCTGATGGACATCCAGATCGATGATCGCGACCCGCAACGGGCCTCGCGCCCGGTGCAGGCGCGCGTGCTCGGCCTGCATGAGGCGGGCCGCCACGGCAAAGTCGTTGAACACGCAGAAGCCGCTGCCCTTGTCGGCATAGGCATGGTGCGTGCCGCCGGCCAGGTTCGCGGCCAGCCCCGCGCCGCCCATGGCCTCGCGGCAGGCCTGCAGCGTGGCCCCCACCGAGCGGCGAGCCCGCTCGGCCATCGCAGGGCTCCAGGGAAAGCCGATCTCGCGCTGCGCCGCCGGGCTCAGGCCACCGGTGGCCACCGCCTCGATGTACGCGGGGGTGTGCACCAGGGCCAGCTCACCGCGGCTCGCGGGCAGGGCCTCGCACAGGTGCACCCCGGGCACCTCCCCCACCAGCCGCTCGCGCAGGCGCGCGTACTTGCCCATGGGAAAGCGGTGCCCGCTGGGCAGGGGCAGAACAAAGTGGTCGGCGTAGTAGGCGTGCACCGGGGCCATTGTGGGCGCTGCTGGAAGCCGCAGCGCCACCACCGACTTTTAGAACGCCGCATCTAGAATGCTGCGGTGCAGCAAAAAGTGCTTGCACACCGGGATCTTCTCCCTATAATTCAAACCATGTTGCAGTGCAGCAAAGCGAACGAAAACAACAGCGTCCAGACAGCGCGTGTTCTCAGCAGCCCTCAACTAGAACGTCCTTTTGCCACCCATTACGGAGTATGAATATGTTGACCGCTGAACAAATCGTTGCCGCCCAGAAAGCCAACATCGAGACCCTTTTCGGCCTGACCCAGAAAGCCTTTGAAGGCGTGGAAAAGCTGGTCGATCTGAACGTGCAAGCCACCAAGGCTGCCCTGTCCGAATCCGCCAACAGCGCCCAGGCCCTGCTGAGCGTCAAGGACGCCCAGGAACTGCTGTCCCTGCAAGCCAACCTGATGCAGCCCCTGGCCGAGAAGACCGTGGCCTACAGCCGCCACCTGTACGACATCGCCGCCGGCACCGGCGCCGAGTTCGGCAAGGCCGCTGAAGCCCAGGCCAGCGACACCCAGAAGAAATTCCTGGCTGTCGTGGACAACGCCGCCAAGAACGCCCCCGCCGGTTCCGAAACCGCCGTGGCCGTGATGAAGAGCGCCGTTTCCGCCGCCAACAACGCCATTGAATCGGTGCAGAAGGCTGTCAAGCAAGCCACCGAAATGGCCGAAGCCAACTTCAACACCGTGACCGCCTCGGCCGTGAACGCGACCAAGACGGTTGCCAAGAAGCGCTAAGCAGCACAGCACCGCGATCGTGCCGTTGATCGGCCCGCTTGACACATGTCAAAAGGGCCCCTCTAGTATCAAGTCACGACGCGCTACCCCTCAACAAGGCAGCGCTTGAGGATCTCAAGTCTGTTTTTCTGGTTGTCTCCTCGGGTCCTTTTCGAAATTCGATTTCATCGGACCCCTTAAGCCCTCACTGCAAGGTGAGGGCTTTTTTTATGGCCGGTTGACCGGCAGGCGCCGGGCCAGCTGGGTGCGCAGCTGCGGCAAGGCCGCCTGCATGGCGGCGCGGCCCGCCTCGATGGCGCGCAGCCGGGCCGAGAAGTCCGCGCTGCCCACGCCCACCAGCGCCGGGCGCAGCACCACGTCGGCCCCCGCCAGTTCGTGGCGGTTGATGCTCTGGCCCATGATGGCGAAGGTCTGCAGCAGCACCTGCACATTGCCCACCGCCGCGTTGCCTTCGGGCGCGCTGGAAATGTCCACCGCCAGCACGACCTCGGCGCCCATGTCGCGGGCGTAGCGCACCGGCACCGGCGCCACCAGGCCGCCGTCCACGTAGTCGCGCCCGGTGATGTGCACGGGAGAAAACACGCCCGGCACGGCGCTGGAGGCGCGCACGGCCTGGGCCGCGTCGCCCCGGCGGAACAGCACGCCCTGCCCGGTCGCCAGGTCGGTGGCCAGCACGCCCAGGGGGATGGACATGTTTTCGAGCAGCTTGCCGCCCACGGCCTGGCGCACGTAGCGCGTGAGCGCCTCGCCGCGCAACATGCCCCGCCCCATGATGGGCAGCGACCAGTCGGTCAGCGTCGCCTCCTCCATGCTGAGCGCGGTGGCCTCCAGCTCGGCGGCCGTCTTGCCGCTGGCGTACATCGCGGCCACCATGCTGCCGGCGGAGGTGCCCACCACCAGGTCGGGACGGATGCCGTTCTGTTCCAGCACCTGGATGACGCCGACATGGGCGAAACCCCGCGCCGCCCCACCGCCGAGCGCCAGCCCCAGGCGCGGTGCGCGCGTGGCCACTTCGGGCGCCACGGGCGGGGGCGAGACAGGGGGTGTTTCCGGCAAGCGGGACGGCCCGCTGGAGCAGCCCGCGATCACCCCGACCACCGCCAGAATCCAGGCGGTTTTGCTTAAGCTTTTGTTAAGAACCATTCTCGTTTGTGTTAGCATGCGCTGCGCAATTATCCCCTCGCCCCCCGCCTCGATCGACCGGGGTGCGCCTCTCCCCCATATCGTGCCAACCACCTCCAAGGAACACGTCATGACCCGATTCCCCAAACTCGCCATGATGGCCATTGCCATGGCTGCCGCACTGGGCGCCCACACCCAGATCCAGGCCCAGGACAAGGTGCTCAACCTGTACTCCGCCCGCCACTACCAGACCGACGAGGTGATGTACGAGACCTTCACCAAGACCACCGGCATCAAGATCAACCGCGTGGATGCGGACGACGCCGGCATCATCGCGCGCCTGCGCGCCGAAGGCGCGGCCTCCCCGGCCGACGTGATCATGCTGGTGGACGCGGCCCGTCTGGCCGTGGCCGACACCCAGGGCCTGTTCCAGCCGATCAAGTCGGCCAAGCTGGACGCCGCCATTCCCGCCAACCTGCGTGCCACGGCCACCGCCGACGGCGTGACCTGGACCGGTTTCTCCACCCGTGCGCGCGTGATCGTGTACGACCCGGCCCGCGTGAAGGCCGAAGACGTGGCCACCTACGAGCAGCTTGCCGACCCCAAGCTCAAGGGCATGGTCTGCACCCGCTCGGGCTCGCACCCCTACAACCTGTCGCTGTTCTCCACCATCGTGGAACACCTGGGCGACCAGAAGGGCGAAGCCTGGCTCAAGGGCGTGGTGGACAACATGGCCCGCGCACCCAAGGGCGGCGACACCGACCAGATCAAGGGCGTGGCCTCCGGCGAATGCGGCGTGGCCCTGACCAACACCTACTACCTGGCGCGCCTCATCAAGTCCGACAAGGCGGAAGACAAGGCCGTGGTGAACAAGGTGAAGGTGGTGTTCCCGAACCAGGCCACCAGCGGCACCCACGTGAACATCGCCGGTGCGGGTGTGGCCAGGCACGCCAAGAACCGCGACAACGCGATCACGTTCATGGAGTTCCTCTCCAGCCCCTACGCTCAGGACTACTTTGCCAACGGCAACAACGAGTTCCCCACGGTCAAGGGCCTGAAGATCGACAACCCGGCCATCAAGGCCATGGGCGGCGACAACTTCAAAGCCGAGACCGTGCCGCTGGGCGTGGTGGCGAAAAACATGACCAAAGTGCAGCAGATGCTGGACCGCGTGGGCTACAAGTAAGCCCCCCCGCAGATGAAAAAAAGCCCGCTACAGCGGGCTTTTTCTTTTGGTGCTCAGAACACCTGGGGCACGTAGATCTCGCCGGGCACCTGGTGGCGCCGGTAACCTTCGTGGCGCACGCGGTCGGGCAGCGTGATGGTGGCGCGCTCCACTTCGCCGTAGGGCATCTGCCGCAGCAGGTGGTGGATGCAGTTGAGGCGGGCCTTTTTCTTGTCGTCGGCCTGCACCACCCACCAGGGCGATTCGGGGATGTGGGTGCGTTCCAGCATCACTTCCTTGGCCTGGGTGTAGAGCTCCCAGCGGCGGCGGCTTTCGAGGTCCATGGGACTGAGCTTCCACTGCTTGAGCGGGTCGTGGATCCGGCCCAGAAAGCGCAGGTGCTGCTCTTCGTCCGAGATCGAGAACCAGTATTTGATGAGCTGGATGCCCGAGCGCACCAGCATCTTCTCGAATTCCGGCACCGAGCGGAAAAACTCCTCGTACTGCTCGTCGCTGCAGAAGCCCATGACACGCTCCACGCCGGCGCGGTTGTACCAGCTGCGGTCGAATAGCACCATCTCGCCCGCGGCCGGCAGGTGCGCCGCGTAGCGCTGGAAATACCACTGCGTGCGCTCGCGGTCGTTGGGCGCGGGCAGCGCGGCCACGCGGCACACGCGCGGGTTCAGGCGCTGGGTGATGCGCTTGATCGCCCCACCCTTGCCCGCCGCGTCGCGGCCCTCGAACACGATCACCACCTTGTGGCCGGTGGCGACCACCCAGTCCTGCAGCTTCACCAACTCGGCCTGCAGCCTGAACAGCTCGCGGAAGTAGGTGCGGCGCGCTTCCTTGTGCTTGGCTTCCTCCTCGGCATCCAGGGCCTGGTCCAGCACGCGATCCTCCAGCTCCATCTCCAGCTCTTCGTCGTAGCCGTCCATGAGGTCGGTGTGAATGCGGCGCATCAGCTCGTCCTGGCTGTCAAACATAGGGGCTCCATCGGAAGACAAAGCACCCAGACTAGGCCGCCGGCGTGACAGGAACATGACACGGGCATGTCGCATAATCCCGGTCGAATTGACGTTTACGTCAACGTCACACCCCATCTCATCACACAGGAGCACTTCCATGGACATTCAAGGCAAGGTATTCATCGTCACCGGCGGCGCATCGGGTCTGGGCGAAGGCACGGCGCGCATGCTGGCGGCCAACGGCGGCAAGGTCGTGATCGCCGACATGCAGGCCGAAAAAGGCGAAGCCGTGGCGAAGGAGATCGGCGGCGCGTTCGTGAAGTGCGATGTGAGCAGCGAGGCCGACGGCCAGGCGGTGGTGGCCAAGGCCCTGTCCCTGGGCAAGCTGATGGGCCTGGTGAATTGCGCCGGCATCGCCCCGGCCGAAAAGACCGTGGGCAAGAACGGCGCGCACAACCTGGGCGTCTACACCAAGACCATCATGGTCAACCTGGTGGGCAGCTTCAACATGATCCGCCTGGCCGCCGAGGCCATGTGCAAGAACGAGCCCGAGGCCACGGGCGAGCGCGGCGTGATGATCTCCACCGCCAGCGTGGCGGCCTACGACGGCCAGATCGGCCAGGCCGCCTACGCGGCCTCCAAGGGCGGCGTGGTCGGCATGACGCTGCCGATCGCGCGCGACCTGGCGCGCAACGGCATCCGCAACATGACCATCGCCCCCGGCATCTTCGGCACGCCCATGCTCTTCGGCATGCCCAAGGAAGTGCAGGACGCGCTGGCTGCCGGCGTGCCCTTCCCCAGCCGCCTGGGCACCCCGGAAGACTACGCCAAGCTGGCCAGGCACATCTTCGAGAACGACATGCTCAATGGCGAGGTGATCCGCCTGGACGGCGCGATCCGCCTCGCCCCGAAATAAACCCGAAACGGTTTCTTACGCCTCCATGGACCGCCAGCGCGGTCCATTCGCGTTTCTGGGATACGGTGGCCGTCTCGACAACGATCTTCAAGGAGCCATTGCCATGACACGCCTTGCCTGCCTGATCGCCTCGCTGAGCCTGCTCAGCGCCTGCGGCACACCCACTGCCCCTTCCTCTTCGTCCGTACAACAGCCCGAAGGCGCCTCAGGCCTCACCGTCAAGCCCGGCTGGGCCTTCCAGCGCCAGGCCGTGGCCGCGGCCAACCCGCTGGCCACCGAGGCCGGTGCGCGCATCCTGCGCGCCGGTGGCAGTGCGGTGGACGCCGCCGTCGCGGTGCAGATGGTGCTCACGCTGGTGGAGCCGCAGTCCAGCGGCATCGGCGGCGGGGCCTTCCTGCTGCACCACGACGGCCGCCGCACCCAGGCCTTCGACGGGCGCGAGACCGCGCCGGCGGCGGCCACCGAAGACCTGTTTCTCGACGCGCAGCGCAAGCCCCTGCCCTTCATGGACGCGGTCGCCAGCGGTCGCTCGGTGGGCACCCCCGGCGCGGTGGCGATGCTCGCGCAGGCCCACCGCCAGCACGGCAAGCTGCCCTGGGCGCGCCTGTTCGAGCCCGCCATCGCCCTGGCCGAGCAGGGCTTCGCGGTGAGCCCGCGCCTGCACACCATGCTGCTGGCCGAGACCACGCTCAAGAACGACCCGGTGGCGGCCGCCTACTTCTACGGCCCCGACGGCCAGCCCCACCCGGTGGGCCACCGGCTGCGCAACCCGGAACTCGCGCAGGTGCTGAGGAACATCGCGGCCCAGGGCCCGATCGCCCTGCACGAGGGCCCCGTGGCCCAGGCCATCGTGAACAAGGTGCGGCAGCACCCCGTGCGCCCGGGCAACCTCAGCCTGGACGACCTCAAGCGCTACCAGCCGCGCGAGCGCGAAGCCCTGTGCCACGACCACACGGCGGCACAGCGCGCGCTGCGCCTTTGCGGCTTCCCGCCGCCGAGCTCGGGCGCCATCGCCGTCGGCCAGATCCTGGGTCTGATGGCGCGCACGCCGCAGGCCCGGGAACCGCTGGTGCGGTCGCCGATGTCGGGCGGCGTGCCGTCGGCCGAGTGGCTGCACACCTATGCCGAGGCGTCGCGGCTGGCCTTCGCCGACCGCGCCCTGTACGTGGCCGACCCCGACTTCGTCGCCGCGCCCGGCGGGCGCTGGAGCAGCCTGCTCGACGCCCGCTACCTGGACGAGCGGGCCCGCCTGATCACCCCCGCC